>JAYVEE010000453.1:0-7970 GCA_043749005.1 Polaromonas sp.
GCGATTGCGCTCTGTGCGTGAACTGCAGGCATCTGTCACAACCCAAACTTCAAACTCTTCTTCAAGCAAGTCAAGCGCAGTTTGCAGCAGGCAGACATGCGCTTCGCAGCCAGCGATGACGATCGTGTTTTTACCTTCCTCTGATTCAGGAACAGCCTTTTGCAAATGCTTCGGCAAACTGCGGGCGTTGCCGCCTTGTTGTGATGGTTTGCGCACGGGTGGGCGCAGCCAGTCGCCCAGGCCATCAGCCATAGCGCTAAAGTTCGATTTTTTCAAGATTTTGCCGCCTGCAACTTGGATAGACGTATGTACGTCATCAACGTTAGCACCCAGCTTGTCAGGTGTTTGTTCGGTGCCCCACACCGGCACTTGCAGCACTTGCGCCATGCGCGCCAGCCGCACGGCATTGGCAATGACCCGTTCATTCTCAAAAATCACCGGCATCAGGCGTATTTGGTAATCGACCAGTACCAGTTGGCAGTCATCAGGATCCAGCAGCATGATTAAGTCCTTGAGCAATTAAAGCGAAATATCGCCGACAGCGCGATTTTGACATCTGCCCGGCGTAAGGATGGTGATGTAAAAACACTTATCTTCAAAATGACTTTAACCACAGTACTCTCACCATGAACGTATCTGCCTCAACCGCTACCCTGATGTCTGGCGACGACTTTCGTGAATCGCTCCGTCACTACAAGCCGCGCGTATTTTTGGACGGCCGACAAATCGACAGTGTGGTGGATGAACGCGGCTTTGGCCCCGGTATCAATGCGATTGCACTGACTTATGACTACGCGCTCAAAGCCAAATACGCACCCATCATGACCGCCAGGCAGCACACCAGCGGCAAAACCGTCAACCGCTTGACGCACATCAACACCAGCAGCGGCGACCTGCTCAACAAGCTTGAAGCGGTGCGGCTGGTGTGCCAGGAAACCGGCTGCGCCCAGCGCTACCTGACACACGATGCACTCAATGCTATCGCCCAGGTCAGCGCGAAAATTGATGACGCACGCGGCACGACGGAGAACACCGCCCGCTTTTTAAATTACCTGCACCGCGTGCAAGACCAGGATTTAACGCTCGGCATTGCCATGACCGATGCTAAAGGCGACCGCAGCCGCCGGCCGCATGAACAGGCCAATGTAGACAGCTACGTGCACGTGGTGGAGCGCAACGCCATAAACAACGGCAGGCGCGGTATTGTCATCAGCGGCACAAAAGCCATCGTGACAGGCGCGCCTTACATGCACGAGCTGCTGGTCATGCCGTGCCGCAATATGGGCAAGGAAGATGCAGACTTTGCCGTATGCTGCGCGGTACCGATTGACGCGCCTGGCATCACCATCATTGCCCGGCCCGCTGGCCGACCGGGTGAAAAGGTCGAACATGGCGCCGCCCTGTTCAGCCGCAAATACGGCCAAAGCACCGGCGTCGTGATGTTCGACAAGGTGTTCGTGCCGCAGGACAACGTGTTCTACGCCGGTGAGTGGGAACACTCGGGCCACCTCACCTACAGCTACGCCACGCACCACCGCCACACCTGTATTGGGGCACGTGCAGGTTTTGGCGACTTGCTGATTGGCGCTGGCGCACTGATGTGTGAAGCCAATGGATTTGACCCCGGCAAAGAAACACATTTGCGCGAACAGATGGTGGAGCTCATCACCATCACCGAAAGTTTTTACGCCTGCGGTGTGGCAGCCAGTGTGTATGGCAAGCCAGACGAGCACAGCAAAACCTTTATGCCCGACCCGGTGTTCTCCAACATCGGCAAACTGCTGCTCGCCACCAAGATTTACGACATGCACCGCATTGCGCATTATGTGAGTGGCGGGCTCATCGTCACCCTGCCCGGCCCGGATGAAGACCATAACCCCGAAACGGGCGCAAAACTGTCTGAAGTGCTGCGAGCCAATCCGGAGGTGCCGTATGAACAGCGGATCGAAACTGCGCGGTTCATTGAGGATCTGACTGCTGGGTACCAGGGCGGCTGGTACAGCGTCATCAGCCTGCACGGAGGCGGCTCGCCAGCGGCCATGAAGCAGGAGATTTATCGTAACTACCCGATCGGCAGCAAGGTCGAACTGGTCGAACGCATCTTGGAACGAGGTGTGGCTGGTGAAGGAGTGCCGCACGACCCGAATCGTGCGATTACGAAAAATCGCCAGCCCGGCAAGTGCTGCGATACCGGCTGCACCACTCCGGGTCAGCCGGTCATGATCGATTTACCGTCTGTTGAGGCAAATTTGCCTTCAAAAAGAGCATCTTCACCTGGAAATTAAGGCTTTAGACCAATATATTCTTGCGCAAGCAGCTATGAAAATAGTAGCGTTAAATGCGGCGCGCAAGTTATTTCTTGAGGCGCACGCAGGCCAAATCGCCTTCTGGGCAATTGCCCATGGCAGTCATTTCGCTGACACGTGTACGCGTCATGCGGGCGGCGCATTGCCAGTTGACCATGCCTTGCGCACTGCCTCCTTGCACAGCGCTGCTTTCAAACGCGCAGGTGGCCGTACGATAAGCAATCCAGGACTTTTGGGCCCGCCGGAACAGGTCGCGCTGCTTGCCCTGCAACTTGTCCATTACCGATTTGTTGCTTTCGGCATAGCCTGCGTTCGCTACCAAGAAGTCTTCAAAAGCGCAGTCATTCATTGCCTTTTGTGTGCTGGGTGCTTTGCAGTCCGGAGCCGTCTTTGAATCCGCAGCATGCACCCATGTGGCAAGACTAACCAACAGCAAAGTCAGTGCAGTTACTCTTGAAAGTTGATTCATGTTGACGTCCTTGAAGTTGTTCGGAAAAAAATAATCTTAAGACCACAAAACAAGCCCACGACCAATGCGTATGCCAGCATCATTCCAGCGGCATTTAACAGAGCGGCCCGATAGCCAATCGCCAGCACATCAATAAATGGATAGGGGTAGAGCTGAACCATTTCACCTCGAACGAAAACGTAAACCAGATACACCAACGGGTACACAAAAAGCCACGGTGTATCTTTCCATCGTATTGACCGCGCAGGCACCGTCCAGGCCCAAAAAATTACCACCAAGGCTGGTATGAAGTAATGCAGCGCAACATCTGCCCAAAATTGCGCACCTTCGGGCTTCCACAAATGGCGGAGAACTAAAAAGTAAATGCTGCCCACCATGGTGATCGCGGCAGCGATCGTGGTCATGACGACCGGACTGGCCGCACGCCTGAATGCGGCATAACCTGGGCCAGCTGCATGCGCTGTCATGACCAACGCAGCGAGCAGATTGGTCAATACAGTGAAAAAGCCAAAAAATATGACTAATCCCATCATGAGTCCACGTCCCTGCGCAAGCACAACGCCTATCGTCAGCCATAGCTGAGCTGCCAGGGCAGCCCAGGCCAGCAAGGCAACACTTGCTGCGTAAGCTCGGCGGGATGGGGTACTTTCAATCATGGGTATTACTTTCATTCAGGTCGATGCTGAGGCAGGTAGCTCAGCAAAATTCAGCAGCTTGGTAGCTTGCAGGGTTTCAGCCAGAAAACACACCAGAGCGACCATAAAACAACCCACGCCCGACAGAAAGCTGATGGTGGCGATTTTTAGAGTGGGCAGCTCGCTGGTTTCGCCCAAGAACAGCAAAATGATCGTCAGCCCGATCAGCATGGCGCACAGCGTCAGCAGGGCAATGCAGCCATTGACCAGCCAGCCCCGAAGGCGCAACTGCCTGAGCTCAGCGTACATGCGGTGGCTCCTGGTTTCTTCAACATTGCCTGCGTCCAGCCGGTTTTCCAGCAGGCGCGCACGGTCAATGATGCGGCCCAGGCGGCCCGCAGTCGCCGCAATCATGCCGGAGACTGCTGTGAGCAAGAACACTGGTGCAACAGCCAGTTGAATGGCGTGAGTCACTGCGGCCAAGTCAGGTGCAAAATTCATGGGGGCTTTTCAAAATTGCCAGCTGCCCAACGTTCGGCGCTTGCTCGGTTGAGTTTGAACGATGCAGCGGTGCGCACTTCAGCCAACAAATCACCGCCGTCATCGCGTGCACTCAACATGGCATAGGGATTGTCCTCATCAGGCACGATGTCCAGGTTCACGGTGACACGGCCTGAGGCCGTCGTCACTGTCACGCTCTGATGCAGATCGGCATGCAGTTGCTGTTCGTGTCTGCGCACAAACTCTGAAGCGGTCTTGACCAGCGTGTGAAATGCATTGATGTCCAGCGGCTTGGGGTTCTTTTTGTCGCGACCCATGGTCCACGGGCCAATCAGGGCGGGCTCGGGTTCGCCGTCCTTGATCATGGCCACCGCCCAGCCGTCATCGTCTTCGTTTTTCAGCACCTTGGCCGTCCAGCCATCCGCAACCCACAATCTAGGCTCTTTGATCTCAATAACGTCATCCATACTTTTTAAGTCCTAAATCGCTCAGGCTCGGATGATCATCCGGCCTGCGGCCCAAAGGCCAAAAATATTTTCGTTCTTCTGCCTTGATGGGTAAATCATTGATGCTGGCATGGCGCACAGCCATCAATCCGTTGTCGTCAAACTCCCAGTTCTCATTGCCGTAAGAGCGAAACCAGTTGCCCGCGTCGTCATGCCATTCGTAGGCAAAGCGTACCGCAATCCGGTGGCTGCCAAATGCCCAGATTTCCTTGATAAGGCGGTAGTCCAGCTCGCGGTTCCATTTGCGGGTCAACAGGTCTGCGATGTCACCCCTTCCAGTCACAAACTCTGTCCGGTTGCGCCACTGGCTGCCTGCGGTGTAGGCCAGCGACACTTTTTGCGGATCACGGTTGTTCCAGCCGTCTTCCGCCGCGCGTACTTTTTGTACGGCAGTTTCAAAAGTAAACGGGGGCAGCGGTGGCCTGGTTTCCATCAAAACTCCTTGATTGGAGAAAACACATAGGAGCATTATCATGCTGATGCCATGAACGCAGAACAAAATGAACGACTCACCCGCGTCACGCTGGGAACGCCGTGCGGCCAGTTGCTGCGGCAGTATTGGCAACCTGCGGCTTTGATTGATGAGTTCAACCCGGCGCTCGATGCGCGCATGGCGCTGCGGCCTGTTAAGGCTATCCAGCTGCTTGGGCAGCACTTGGTACTCTTTAAAGATGCGGTCAGTGGTTGGAGTTTGCTGGACCGTGACTGCCCGCACCGCGGTGCTGATTTGTCGTTTGGCAGACTGGAAACCGCCACAGAGGGTGGCGGCCTGCGCTGCCCTTTTCACGGCTGGAAGTTTGCGCCCGATGGCCGATGCCTGGAAACACCTGCCGAGCCTGCTGGCAGCAAATTGTGCGAGCGCATCAAGCAGCGCAGTTATCCAGTCATTGAAAGAGGCGGTGCGCTGTTTGCATGGCTGGGTGATGAAGAAACCAAGCCGCCACCCTTCCCCGAATTTGACTGTTTCCAAGCGCCCAGCAGCCACAGCTTTGCTTTCAAGGGTTTGTGGAACGCCAACTGGCTCCAAGCCTTTGAAGTCGGTATCGATCCGGCTCACCCTTCGTATTTGCACCGTTTCTTGCTAGACGAAGCATTGGAGGGCATTGGCAATAATGCTGCGGGCAAGCAGTTTCGCAGTGCAGCCGCTGGTACTGCAGGTGGTGAACAATGGCCGATGACGCGCATCATGCGCGAGTTTGCTCGGCCAGACATTAGCTTTACTGACAAACCCTGGGGCATGCAGCTCACCGCACTGCGGCACATGACCGACAGTTTGACGCATGTCCGCGTGACGCAGGCTATCTTTCCGGCAACATTTGTTATCCCGTTGTCAGAAACCATGACCATCACACAAGTGCATGTACCTGTGGACGACACCCACACCTATTGGTACACCTTTTTCACAAGCTTTGCCGGGCCGCTGGACAAAAAAGCCATGCGCGCCCAACGTCAGCAGTTCATCACCCTGCCGGACTACATTCCCAAAGCAGGCCGCCATAACAACTGGGGCTTTGCTGCCGATGAACAAATGAGCACCACCTACCTGGGTATGGGTGAAGAAGACATCAATGTGCATGACCAGTGGGCAGTCGAAAGCATGGGGCCAATTGCCGACCGTACACGTGAGCATTTAGGCACCACCGACAAAGTTATCATGGCCAATCGGCGCATGCTGGTTAAAGCTATTGACACGGTACAAGGCGGCGGTGTGGCACCTGGCGTTGCAGATTCAGCACAATCAACCAACATGACCGGGCCCGATACCGTGGATGGCATTGCGCCGGCAGATGACTGGAGCACATGGCGGCAAACGGCTGCACTGACCAAGCGAGGCGCTGCTGTCTGGATGAAGCTTCCATCATGAAAAGCTTTGCCGGGGGCTGCGGCATTCACAATCCAGCGCGCCAGTCGGCTTTGAACCGCACCGCCAGATCGATTGAAGCCAGCGGGGTTGAACTGGTGCGCTTTGCCTGGTGCGACCTGCATGGCATGCTGCGCGGCAAAACTTTAGTAGCCTCGGTAGCCGTGAAGGCCATGATGGACGGCGTAGGTATGGTGAGTACCCTGCTGCTAAAAGACAGCGCTGACCACACCGCCAACAAAGTATTTGATGAAAAACTGTATGCGAAAAGCGCGCTCGGATTACCAGGCTTTGAATGTGCAGGCAACGTGATGCTTTTGGCTGACCCGGCAAGCTACCAACAATTGCCCTGGGCGCCCAAAACTGGCTGGGTGCAATGCCAGAGCTGGCACACCAACGGCCAACCTGTTGTTTTTGATACGCGGCGAATATTACAAACAGCGCTGGCAAGGCTGGCTGACGCGGGCTACGGCATGACTTGCGGACTGGAGATCGAGTTTCATATCTACAAAATAAGTAGCGAGCAGGCAGCGCGCCAACTCGACCCGATCCGCTCTGACTGGCCAGGCCCGGCGCCCGAGGTGTCGATGATTCATCCTGGCTTTCACATGCTGTCAGAGCAGTGGGCCGACATGGCCGACGAGCCTTTACGTATCGTGCAGAATACCGCGCAGGCGCTTGGCTTGCCATTGCTGTCGCTCGAAATTGAGCTGGGGCCGAGTCAGGTCGAAGCCGTATTTGAAGCAACAGATGCACTGAAGGCGGCAGATAACATGGTGCTCTTCAGAAGCGCCGTTAAACAAGCTCTCAGGCGTGCCGGCTTCCACGCTACCTTCATGTGCAGGCCGCCTTTCCCGAGCATCATGTCAAGTGGCTGGCATCTGCATCAGTCGCTGACTGATTTGAATACGGGCACCAATTTGTTCATGCGGGACAGCCCTGAATCGGGCAGTACCGCCCAGCACGCCGGGTACACGCTGTCTGAATTGGGGCAGCATTATTTGGCTGGGCTTTTGGCGCATGCGCACGCAACCAACCCTTTTTGCACATCCACCATCAACGGCTACGACCGCTTCAGGCCGCAATCGCTGGCACCGCAGTCGGCGGTATGGGGGACAGACAACCGGGGCGCCATGCTGCGAGTCATTGGTGGTGCAGGCAGCCAGGTTGCGCAGGACAAGGCCACGCGAATCGAAAATCGGATTGGCGAGCCTGCAGCCAACCCGTATTTGTACATCGCCTCACAAATTTACGCGGGTATGGACGGTGTCCGGGAGCAAATGCAAGCACCGCAAGCCAGCGTTGCACCTTATGCCTTCAACGATAAACCACTGCCGGGCAGCCTGAAGACAGCACTTGAAATGCTGAACAACGATGTTGCGTTGGGCGCGGCGTTTGGTTCGGATTTCATAGCTTATTTCACCCATGTCAAAACGTCAGAATTAGACCGTTATGAACTCGCCGAAGACAAGGATGAGTGGCAGCGGCGTGAATACTTTGGTCGCATATAAATCCTATTATTTATGACAAACACGATCGTTTTGCACATCACAGACCACAACGGTCAAATAACCTCACTGAACGCAAAAATCGGCAAAACATTGATGGAAGTCGCCACTGCAAAGAATGTCCAAGGTATCGCTGCTGACTGCGGTGGACTCATGACATGCGCGACTTGCCATGTATTTGTTG
>JAYVEE010000454.1:0-2332 GCA_043749005.1 Polaromonas sp.
GCGGGTTGACGGTTTCTGTCAAAGTGTCTATATTAGTTGACAGTTGATTGTGACAATTAATATTTACACAGGAGTTCACCATGAAAGCCATCACACATATTGAGCAATCACTCGCTGCGGTGCTGGCTTTGGGGGAAGAACCGGGTTGTCCGCCCAAACTGGCCAGTGCGGTGCGGCATGCGGTGTTTCCGGGTGGCGCGCGGATCCGCCCGCAGCTTTGTCTGGCCGTGGCGCGTGCCTGTGGCAACGACGATCCCTTGCTGGCAGATGCAGCAGCAGTTGCGATTGAACTGCTGCATTGCGCATCCCTGGTGCATGACGATTTACCGTGTTTTGACAATGCGCCTACCCGGCGCGGTCGTGCTTCTGTGCACTGGGCTTTTGGCGAAAGCCTGGCAGTTCTGGCGGGCGACGCACTCATCGTGCTGGCCTTTCAAACTTTGGGCTTGGCGGGCGGCAAGTCTCCCCGGCGTATGGCTGAGGTACTGGGTGTGGTGGCCAAAGGTGTCGGTATGCCATTCGGTATTGTGGCTGGCCAGGCCTGGGAAAGTGAATCCCGCGTATCGCTAACGGCTTATCAGCGGGCCAAAACCGGCGCGTTGTTTGTAGCGGCCACCATGGGCGGCGCGCTGGCTGCTGGCGCTGATCCCAAACCATGGTGCGCTCTGGGCGAATGGCTGGGCGAGGCCTATCAAGTGGCTGACGATATTCGCGACGTGATGGCAGACCCGGCATTGCTGGGCAAGCCGGTTGGGCAGGACGTGGCTTTGGGTCGGCCTAGCGCTGCAATTGACCTGGGGCTTGGCGGAGCGATTGCCTATTTTGAAAAGCTGGTGCAATCAGCGATTGATTCGGTGCCTGAGTGCACCAGCCGCGATGCGATGCGCCAACTGGTACGCCAGGAGTCAGAGCGGCTGGTACCGCGCGAGGCATGTGATAAATTCAGGCATATTTCGGCTGCGAGCCAATCAAATAGGGCACAAGCAGCTATCAAAAGCGTAGTAGTTTAATGCGTGAACTTGACTTGGTCAGGCCAGCAAAGGGGGCTGGGAGCAGGCCGGCTTGGCGTGACCGCCTTGATGCCTGGATGGACAACAAGTTGACGGACCCCGGCTTTTCGCGCTGGGCAGCCAGCAATATTTTTACCCGCTGGATCACGCGAAAACGAGCCCAGCAGGTATTTGATGTGATGGCGGGTTTTGTCTATTCGCAAGTGTTGTTAGCCTGCGTGCGGCTGCGTATTTTCGAGCTGGTCAATGAGTCACCCCGCACGCTGGACGAGTTGGCACTCATTTGCCGGGTGCCAGCTTCCGCTTTGCAGCGTCTGGTTAATTCTGCTGTAGCGCTCAGGTTGCTGGCGCTGCGCGGGCGGGGTCGATACGGCTTGGGTGCTCTGGGTGCGCCAGTTGCTGGCCATCCGGGCATACGCGCCATGATTGAGCACCACGCCGTGCTGTATCACGATATGCAAGACCCGGTAGCACTGCTGCGTGACCAGGTCAGCGATGGGCAAATGATGGCTTACTGGCCTTATGTTGAAACCCTTGGGGCAGATGGCGCGCCGCAACAGGCGCCCAGAGCCTGGGAACAAGAAAAAGTCTCACGTTATTCGCAGCTCATGTCGGCATCGCAACCCTTTGTAGTCGATGAGGTGCTGGCTACATACTCTTTTGCGAACCACCGCTGCGTTCTGGATGTAGGCGGTGGCCTGGGCACCTTTGTCAGCCGTCTGGCCGGGCATGCAGCACATCTAAAACTCAAGCTTTTTGACTTGCCCCAAGTGGCTGAGCTGGCACAAGACGACTTCAAGAAGAGGTTGCTGTCTGATCGTATTGAAGCTTTCGGCGGCGATTTTTTAAAAGACGCACTACCAAACGGCGCTGACCTGATTACGCTGGTGCGCGTTGCCCATGACCACCCTGATGCGCATGTCAACAGCATCTTGCGGTCAATCTTCAAAGCATTACCCGCCGGCGGCACCTTGCTATTGACAGAACCCATGGCACAAGCCAGTCATGAAGCGCCTCTGGGTGATGCTTACTTTCACTTTTATCTCCTGGCAATGGGTTCTGGACGGTTGCGCTCGGTTCAAGAACTGAGCGACATGATTTTGGCTGCGGGATTTGTCAGTGTTGACGTGCTGGATAACCCCATGCCTTTGCAAACCCGGATCCTGGTTGGCACGAAATCTAAGTAAATACCCGCGAATTGCAGTAAAAGCGTAAATAATAGTTGACACTTTAATTCGTAAACGTAAACTGACACTCATGCAAGCTCAAGCTATCGTCTTTCAAGCGCCCCAGCAATTGCTGGTCAAAGCGCTGGATTTGCC
>JAYVEE010000455.1:0-2324 GCA_043749005.1 Polaromonas sp.
GCCGACACCTGATTTTCGATGCTCAGGAACCGGATGGCCGATGGGCTTTTGCTTCCCCAATTGTTTCAAAGGTTGCGCGCGGCCGGTCGCTGTGAGGCAACAAGTAGCCATCAGCAACATAACCTGGACCCTTCATGGCAATAACGATAAAGCAACCAATAGCTACAGTGATCACCATTGACCAGTGAAACAGAATGATCCCAGCGACAACATAAGCAATTTTCAACAGCCAGCGCGCCATTGATGGATCTGGGGATTCTCCGTGCATCAAATACACCAATGCCAGCACTGCAAGTGGTAAAAAAGTACCTGCCAATGTGATCAATGGAAGCTTTTTCCAGAGCGTCCACTCAAGTCCGCTGACTGCGCGATTGGTGTGGGGAAGTTTGTTAAACCAATGCATAAATCTGGATTTAAAACCCGATAGTATTCAGATTCGGGGTGGCTTGCTGACGCAGTGGCTTATTTGATCCACAACCGCACAGCATCCCAGGCCCGGCCCAGCACCCCCGCTTCCTCGACCCCCTCCAGTACATACAGCGGCGCTTCTGCCACTACTGCCGGGTTGTCGCCTGAGGTAATTTTCAGGCTGCCGATGGCTTGCCCTTTGGTGAAAGGGGCAACCAGCGGCTCGGGGCGGGCGACTTGCGTTTTTAATTTGGCTGCTGTGCCTGCGGGTACGGAGACCACGATGGCATTTGTTTGACCTAGTTTGACGATGTTGCTTTTGCCCTTCCACACGTTGGGACTGGCTACGACCTGATTGGCTTCAAACAATTTGACGGCCTCAAACGCGGTGTAACCCCAGTTGAGGAGTTTTTGCGATTCGTTGGCTCGGGCGCTGTCGCTTGCAGTGCCCAGAACGATGGACAAGAGGCGGCGCGGGCCGGGGGCACCCGCAGCGCCCAGATTGGGGAAGTCGCGTTTGGCGGTGGCAATCATGCAGTAGCCTGCCGCCTCGGTAAAGCCGGTTTTCAGACCGTCGACGCTGGGGTCTCTGAACAGCAGTGCGTTGCGATTCGTATCATTGGTGGCTGGCGTGCCGGGATAGCGATATTTTTTAATGGCTGAATAGCCGACGTATTCAGGAAAATCGCTCATCAAGCGCATTGACAAAATACTCAAATCGCGCGCGGTAGTGGTGTGGCCAGCTTCGGTCAGGCCTTCAGGGTTTTTGTAGCTGGTGTTTTTCATGCCCAGGGCCTTGGCTTGGGCGTTCATCATTTGCACAAACTTTTCAGCCGTGCCGCCTATGCCCTCGGCCAAAGCCATGGTGGCGTCATTACCTGATTGCACCACCATGCCTTTGATCAAATCTTCAACCGGAACCTGCATCTTGGGGTCAATGAACATGCGTGAGCCGGGCATCTTCCAGGCGCGCTGGCTGACAGGCAGACTTTGCTTGAGGTCAATTTTCTTGGCGCGCAGGGCGTCGAACACCAGATACTCAGTCATCAGTTTGGTCAATGAAGCGGGCTCGATGGGCAGGTCAACGTCTTTGGCAGCCAGAATCTGGTTGGCTGTGACATCAACCAGCAGGAACGAACGGGCGGCCAGCTCTGGCGGCTGCGGAAGTTGCGATGACTGGGCAAAAACAGCGTTGGAGATGACCAAAAGCAGACCGAGTACGGCCCTGGAGAAACTGAACATGAAAAAATCCGGTGACTAAACAGAGGTGGAAGACAGGTGGCGCACCACCAAGCTTTTAAGAAGTGGCAATTGTCCGTGAAAGAAGTGCCCGCCACCGGGTACAACCGTAACCGGAAGTGATTGCGGTCGGGCCCAATTCATCACGTCGCTTAACTCCACCGTGTCATCTGCCTCACCATGGATGACGATGGTTTTAACGTGTTCGGCAGTTGCAACGGGCGCCGCTGCGCTGCGTACAACGCTGGTGCCCACCAGTACCAGTTTGTCTATTTGCCGCGCAGCATGCAATTTGTCAAACGCATGCGTCGTGACAAATGCGCCAAAAGAAAAACCTGCCAGGCAAACCGCACCTGTTGGCGCGACGTGAGCAACCACTGCCAGCATATCGTCGAGTTCTCCTCGGCCTTCGTCATGCACACCCTCTGTTGCACCCACCCCCCGAAAATTGAACCGCACCGCCGTCCAGCCGCATTGAGTAAACGCCCGGGCCAGAGTTTGCACGACTTTGTTGTCCAGCGTGCCGCCGAACAGCGGGTGCGGATGGGCAATCACGGCAACGCCTTTTGACGCTGCGCCGCTTGCAGGCGTGTCAATGGCGATTTCAATCGCACCTGCATTGCCCTGAAAAATTGACTTTTGAGTTTGAGCGTTCACAGGGTGTGTTGTATAAAAAT
>JAYVEE010000456.1:0-7924 GCA_043749005.1 Polaromonas sp.
GTTCTGGCGGAAGCTGTGAGATTCGAACTCACGGAGGACTCGCATCCTCGGCAGTTTTCAAGACTGCTGCATTCAACCGCTCTGCCAAGCTTCCAAGCCCACTAGTTTAACCTCTATGAACGGCGGTAAAGTTGGCACACACAAAAATCTTGTTCACGCGGCTTGCAACATGCCTTTTGTTTCGATAAACGCCACAACTTCGGCCAAACCTGCATTGGTTTTTAGATTCGTCATGACAAAGGGCTTAAGGCCTTTGGCAGTGGTACGCATGCGGATGGTGTCCTGCTCCATGACGCCCAAGTCAGCGCCAACATAGGGCGCCAGGTCAGTTTTGTTGATCACAAACAAATCGCTTTTGGTAATGCCAGGCCCGCCTTTGCGGGGGATTTTTTCACCGGCTGCCACATCAATGACGTAAATCGTCAAATCACTCAGCTCGGGGCTGAATGTGGCGGCAAGGTTGTCGCCGCCAGATTCAACAAACACCACATCCGCGTTTGGAAAGTCCACCAGCATGCGGTCTATTGCTTCCAGATTGATGGATGCATCCTCACGTATTGCGGTGTGCGGACAACCACCGGTTTCCACGCCCATGATGCGCTCAGCGTCGAGCGCACCGCTCACCGTCAGGATACGCTGGTCTTCCTTGGTATATATGTCATTGGTAATTGCCACAAGGTCATATTTGGACTTCATGGCTTTGCACAGCATTTCAAGCAAAGTGGTTTTGCCAGACCCGACCGGGCCGCCTATTCCAACGCGTAAAGGCGGCAGTATTTTGGTGCGGTTACGAATGTGGTGCATGGGTGATGTATCGTTCATGATCTAAAAAGTCTGGAGTATTGGGTTTCGTGTTGTGCAGACAGTATTGCCAACATCGGAGAAAAAGCTTGACGTTCATCGTCAGGCAAATCCATTGCAGTCTGCACCGCCGTCGGGATCTGTTGGCTCAGCCTAGAAAGGATGCGCTGGCCAGCCGTTTGGCCCAGTGGCACCGATTTGATGGCCGCTTGCACCATGTTCTCAGCCCAACCAAAGGCGTAGGCCAGCAAGCAGTCCCGCACGTTTGCGTCAATTTGAGCAGCAGCCAACGCAAAAGCAACTGGATAAGTGGGCGGAAGTTGCTCGCAGTGCTCAATTTGCTGTGCATCAACGCCGTCGTCGTTACGCAGCCAGTTGCAGAGTGAACGGCCCATTTGCTCGGTTTGCGCGCGAAGCTCGCTGGTCTCGCGGGTTTGCAGTACCCAGTCGTTAAGCTGAGTGACGCGGCGTAGCTTACCGCTGCGCCATGCAGGTATGGCTTGGGCAATCACTGCCATATCGCCCCGCGCCAATGTAAGTTGCAACTGGTCGCAAAGCCAGTCGACAAGCCAGTCATTTGCCAAAACGTTTGCTATATTTTCAGGAGCTGATTGTGCCCGCAAAATAACGGCCTCCAACCCTTCTGAGTATGAAAATCCACCTATAGGCAAAGCCGGGGATGCCAGCCAGATCAGGTGTAAAAGGCTGGCTGGCGGTAATGCGGTTGCGGAAGCCTGCACAACTTGCAAATCAATGCTGATGGCCGTGTTTGTGGTCATGTCCGTGGTTGCAATCAGGCCCGTGCACATGCGGTTTGGCGGCAATCGGGATGACTGCTTTCGGTTTTTCTTCAGCGTGCGCATGCACGCCTGCGCTGTAAGCTCCGCCTTCCGGCTCAAACGTCTCACTTACTTCATTCACCAGCAAATGCATGGCCCTCAGCATGTCTGCCAGCACGTGGTCAGGTTCAATTTTCAGGTGATCAGGTTTTAGCTCAATAGGCACATGGCGGTTACCCAAGTGGTACGCAGCGCGGGTCAAGTCAAACAGTGAATCATGCGATTTGCAGGTCGTGATGCGCAACACGGCTTGCGGAGCAGCAATCACCTTGACCATACTGCCATCTTCAGCTACCAGCACATCCCCACCGCGCACCAAAGAACCGCGCGGCAAAAAAACGCCCAGCTGTCTGCCGAGTGAATCAGCGCCATCAAAACGACTTTTTTGCCGTGTGTCCCAGTCGAGCTCAATGGTGGACGCGCGCTTGATGAGCACAGGCGCCAAGCCTACGCCTTGAGGGATTATTTTGGAAATCTTCAGCATTTAATCTTTCAATACAAAACTTAACGTGAAAGTCAAAATAAAAAATACCGTTGCGCCATCGGCAGACTGATTGCTGGCTCACATGTTAATAGCTGCCCGTCAGCCCGCACCGCATAAGTCTGCGCGTCAATCTCCATTTTGGGCAGATAGGCGTTATGAATCATGTGTTGCTTCTTCACCCCACGTATGTTCTTTACGGCGCTTAGATTTTTGCTCAAACCGAATTTGTCTTTGATGCCCGCTGCAAGTCCAGCCTGCGAGACGAAGGTGAACGACCCCTTGGCAATTGCTCCGCCATATGCGCCAAACATGGGTCGGTAATGTACAGGCTGCGGCGTGGGGATAGACGCATTTGGATCACCCATTGCGGCCATGGCAATGAAGCCACCTTTCAAAATAATCGATGGTTTGACGCCGAAAAAAGCCGGCCTCCAGATGACCAGATCGGCCCACTTGCCGACTTCAATCGAGCCGACTTCATGCGAAATGCCGTGGGCAATGGCCGGGTTAATGGTGTATTTGCTGATGTAGCGCTTGACGCGGAAGTTGTCATGGCGGCTAGTATCGCCACCGAGCGCACCACGCTGCTGCTTCATCTTGTGCGCCGACTGCCAGGTACGAATGATGACCTCGCCAACCCTGCCCATGGCCTGGCTGTCGCTGCTCATCATGCTAATGGCGCCCAGGTCGTGCAGCACGTCTTCGGCTGCTATGGTTTCTTTGCGGATGCGGCTTTCAGCAAATGCCAGGTCCTCAGCAATCGACGCATCCAGGTGGTGGCAGACCATCAGCATGTCGACATGCTCGTCGAGGGTGTTGACGGTATAGGGCATGGTCGGGTTAGTAGAACTCGGCAAAAAGTTCGCCTCGCCCACTACCTTCAAAATATCAGGTGCATGACCGCCGCCAGCGCCTTCGGTGTGAAAGGCGCACAGGCCGCGGCCTTTGGTGGCAGCAATCGTGTCTTCAACAAAGCCTGATTCGTTGAGCGTGTCGCTATGAATCGCAACCTGAACGTCCGTCATCTCCGCGACGTCAAGACAATTACTTATCGCTGCTGGCGTGGTTCCCCAATCCTCATGCAGTTTCAACCCGATCACCCCGGCATTGATTTGTTCATGCAGCGCAGGTGGCAGGCTGGCATTGCCTTTGCCTAAAAAGCCCAGGTTCATCGCAAAGCCATCTGCAGTCTGCAGCATACGCTCGATGTTCCATGGCCCGGGTGTGCAGGTGGTGGCGAAGGTGCCGGTGGCCGGGCCAGTGCCGCCGCCCAGCATGGTGGTGATGCCGCTGGCCAGTGCTTCGTCAATTTGCTGCGGGCAAATAAAGTGAATGTGCGAGTCGATACCACCTGCGGTGACGATCATGCCTTCGCAGCTGATTACTTCCGTGCCAGGGCCAATGATGATGTCCACGCCCGGCTGCACATCGGGGTTGCCCGCTTTGCCGATAGCTGCGATTCGCCCATTTTTCAGTCCGATATCGGCCTTGACAATGCCCCAATGGTCGACGATGAGGGCGTTAGTCATGACGGTGTCCACAGCACCTCCGTTGCGGTCTTCATTTTTTACCTCTGCGTTTGTGCGCTGTGATTGCGCCATGCCGTCGCGTATGGTTTTACCGCCGCCAAACTTGACCTCTTCCCCATAGCTTCCCGCTCTCAATGTGTAGTCGGCTTCAACTTCAATCATCAAGTCAGTGTCTGCCAGTCGCAGGCGGTCGCCAACAGTGGGTCCAAACATTTCTGCATACGCACGTCGGCCAATCGTTGCCATTAAGTTACCCCCTCGACGCTGGTGTCGATTCGTCCATTGATGAGTCCACGAAAACCATAGATCTCTCGAGCCCCCGCAAAGTCCACCAATTCCACTGTGCGCTGCTGGCCAGGTTCAAAGCGCACCGCTGTGCCAGATGCGATGTTAAGGCGCATGCCGCGCGCCACACCGCGGTCAAAGCCAAGTGCGGCGTTTGTTTCCGCAAAGTGGTAATGTGAGCCCACTTGAATAGGGCGGTCAGAGGTGTTTTGAACCACCATGGTGATAGTGCGCCGACCAGTGTTAAGAATGTAGTCCTCGCCGTCTGTGATCATCTCTCCTGGAATCATGACAACCTCACTCTCGCGACAGCCAAATTGCCACTGCAGTCATGGCCACTACAGCCACAAATTCCCAAGCATCGGTGGCATGCCAGAACGTGCCTGTCGTGTGCAAATACGGCTGTAGCCCGTGTCATAAGGGTGCGAGCCGCTATAAATTGTGTAGTAGGTCGACGCATGATTGTGATCGTTAAATAATAGGTTGATGCACAGTTACCAACTTGGTGCCGTCCGGAAAGGTAGCCTCAACCTGAATGTCAGGAATCAACTCGGTAATACCGTCCATGACGTCGGAACGGGTCAGCACTGTGCGGCCATAACTCATGAGTTCGGCCACTGTCCTGCCGTCGCGCGCTCCTTCCATGACTGCCGCGCTGATCAGCGCCAACGCTTCCGGGTAATTCAATTTCAAGCCACGAGCTTTGCGTCGTTCAGCCAGCAATCCGGCAGTAAAAATAAGCAGCTTGTCTTTTTCACGCGGGGTCAGTTCCATGAGCGCAGTCTTTCAGGTGGCTTGTCTAGGTCGGCGACATCAGTTTGCATGCAAAAATAATGCCACTCATTCTTATGACTCCAATCTTATCGTGCCAACACATTTCAAAAAAGTACGCAACTCTCAAGAATGACGACGAACGCGGTTACCAAGGAGCGGATACAATATAGACTCCGATACGCACCGCGTTTCAAATCAACGTTTATTGCTTTTCCGGCATATACAGCCGCAAAGCCTACAAACACAAACCACTTCTTCCGGTCTGCATCGCCCCCAGCTTTGCACACACTAGTGGACATTCAGCATGATCATACTCAGTGCTGTTGAATTGAAATCCTATTCCCGTTGATGAAACAGCACGCCTTGGGCTACGCATGGCGTTTATTTTTATGCATTGATTGTTAATGCGATCGTGCGCTTACCAGTTCTTCAGAACATGGTGAGGACATTTAACTATTAATTTTTATGATGATTTCCAATGACACGTTTCCCACCCGGATGGCGGTGGGTAAATATCTTGTATCACCGCTAGCTAAACCGCAGGGCGAGGGCCGGTACGCCGCGTCAGTGTCCATCCGCTCAGGCAGTGGCAGCGCTACACATGACCGCGTGATGCGCTTTTCCGGGCTGTTCGATAGCGCTGCGTCAGCCCTGCAGTACGCCACCGAGCATGCACTTGGTTGGATCAAGGAACGCAGCGTTCCAGCTTGCGCTTGAGTTTTTAATGGCGACGATTAATTTTCGAGGACAATACGTGTATGGCTAAAGAAGAACTGATTGAAATGCATGGGCTGGTTGATGAGGTTTTGCCCGACTCCCGTTTCCGCGTCACGCTGGACAATGGTCACAAACTTGTGGCTTATACGTCTGGGAAAATGCGCAAGAATCACATTCGCATTCTGGCGGGCGATCAGGTATCGCTGGAACTATCTCCGTACGACCTTAGCAAGGGCCGCATTACCTTCCGGCACATTGCGGGTCGGGGTCCCGGGCCCGGCTCAGGTCCCGGTGGTGCACCCCAGCGCGGCGCAAGGTAGTCATTTCTTTTTTAAACAAAGGCCCTTTACAGGGCCTTTTTGCTTTGGGTACGCTACGCTTGGATGTCGATAAGAATTGAAGGAAACCTGATGAAAAAAATCCTGGGTAGTTGTGTGCTGTCGTTGCTGGCAATCGCGTCACTGTTATTTGTCATGACAGGAGCGGGTGCGCAGCAGATTGGTGAGGTCAGCACAGTTTTTAAACTACTCAGCCCGAACGACAAAATTGTGGTCGATGCCTATGACGACCCAAAAGTCGGCGGAGTCACCTGCTACGTGTCGCGCGCCAAAACCGGTGGCTACAAAGGCGCGCTGGGTTTGGCTGAAGACAAGTCTGAAGCGTCAATTGCCTGCCGCCAGACCGGGCCGATCACATTTTTCAAGCCGCTTGATTCCCAGGAAGATGTATTGACTGAGCGCATCTCACTGGTGTTTAAAAAACTCAGGGTGGTGCGCATGGTGGACCGACCGCGCAACACGCTGGTTTACCTGACATACTCGGACCGCCTGATTGAAGGCTCCCCGCAAAACAGCGTGACGGCTGTGCCAGTTGACCGCGCCAACAAAATTCCGGTGAAATAGCGCTGGCTTTACCTGGTATTTACGTCCTAGCTTGCAAGCTGAAAACAACTTGACAAGTTCCCGACAATAATCCAGTTGAACCAAAATTAGTTGAGGATTTTTCAATGATTTCGCCGGACGACGCACAGCCTTCAAGCCCTGACAGGCCTGCTGCAAAATCACCCAGACCGCCCATGAGCCGACAAGGCAAGTGGGCCGGTACGGTTGTTGCGATCTTTGTAATAGTGGGTTTGGCGGGGCTCACCTGGTATTTGACCCGACCCAGCACCGTGCTTTCAACGCCCGCGGCCAGCGCCGGCGGCCCAGGCGGGCCAACTGGTGGGGCGGGAGGCGGCGGACGTGGTGCGAGCACTGTCGGCGTCGCCACTGCTGAGAGAGCCAGTATTCCAGTCACGCTGGAAGCGCTGGGTACTGTGACGCCGCTGGCTACTGTCAAGGTCAAAGCTCAAGTATCAGGCGTTCTTGACAAGGTGCTGTTTAAGGAAGGCCAGATGGTGCGCTCAGGTGAGCTGCTGGCGACCATTGATGCACGTCAGTTTGAGCTGGCGCTGGCGCAAGCCACAGGACAGCGCCAGCGCGACATGGCTCAGCTTGAAAATGCCAAAGTCACGCTGGAAAGATTCAAAATACTTCTGAGTCAAGACTCTATTGCCCGCCAGGAAGTTGATTCGCAAACCGCACTCGTCAAGCAGCTGGAAGGCACGTTGATGGTCAACAATGCTGCCGTAGGTGCTGCGCAACTCAATCTGAGCTACACCAAAATCACTGCACCTATTAGCGGTCGCGTGGGATTGCGTTCGGTGGATGTGGGTAACGCTGTCAGCAGCAGTGATGCCAACGGTGTAGCCGTGATCACACAGGTCATGCCAATGGACGTGATGTTTGCCGTGCCACAAGACCGGGTGAGTGATGTGCTGAATGCCGCTAAAACTGATATGCAGGTGATGGCGCTTGACCGCACCCGCACCGGCGTGCTGGGCAGCGGTACGTTTGCATCGCTGGACAACCAGGTTGACACCACCACTGGCACTGTCAAGGCCAAAGCACGTTTTGCCAATACCGATTCGGCTTTGTTTGCCAACCAGTTTGTCAATATTCAGCTACGGATCAAATCGATCGACAACGCGGTAGTGGTCCCCGTGACGGCTGTGCGATTGGGCGGCAGTGGCGACTTTGTGTTCGTATTGAATGCTGCTGAGCGTACGGTGTCTATCAGGCCAGTGATACGTGGGCAGGCGACAGGCGAAAAAATTGTGATCGTATCGGGTTTGAAAGTAGGCGAGCAGGTCATCATTGAAGGAGCTGACCGATTAAAAGAAGGGTCGCGCGTCAGCCTTGCGGGGGATGCGTCGCGCGGTGCCGGGCGCAGGCAGGGCGCCAGTGCACCGCAAGGCGCGGCGTCAGCATCAAGTGTTGCTCCGGCTTCAGCCAGCGGCATGTCGACGCCTCCGCCATCGGCTGCGCCTGCTGACAAGTCAATTGCTGCAAAGGCTGCATTGCCTGCGTCAGTTGCTGTCAACGCACCGCCTGTGGGGGTCGCCAAAGCGCCGCCTTTGCCATCACCCGAACAGCGCCTGCGCATGCTCGAGCAGG
>JAYVEE010000457.1:0-7917 GCA_043749005.1 Polaromonas sp.
CAATCTGGCCCAACAAAGGTCGGGGTTGTGCTTCCGGTCAGGCTGTCGTTGTGGTAGAAGTAGACGCAGCGTGTTTCCGCCACCGCGGGTCCACCGGCGGTGGATGTGGCAAGCGCACCGGTTGCGTAAAGGAACCCATCTGTTCCGGTGCTCAGGATAAGCGTGCCTGGCCCGGAAGATTGTGGAGGCGGAGGTGCTAGGGCTGGAGGACTTGTTCCCAGGGTGTAGACGTCCATGACCTGCAAAGCCGAAAGCGCGCCGTTGTACAATCGCACATCAGCCAGGTACCCCGTGTAATATCCCCCGTTGTACGTCGGACCCAAGATGAGCGTGTCAAAGCTCCAAGAATGCAGTGTGACAAGATTTTGTCCGAAAGTTGAGCCGTTGATGGCTACGCCGTTTATGTAAGCAGTAAACACACCATTGGTGTCATATGTCCAGCAAATGTGCGAAAACGTATTACTTGGAATTTGCGGGTAAGTCCCACCATTGAGAGACAAGACTCCAGCAGATGTCAAAGGTCGATACTCAATGAATACTGTAAGATTATTACTGAACCCGTCTCCGGTGGTCTGAATAAAAACGGGGTCCCCGGAAGGTTGCGTCAACATAACTGGCGAATAGATGGTGGTGTTGTCCGTCAACATCCACATTGCAAATGTCATGCCGGTGACATTAGAAACTTGGATCGGGTATTGTGCAGTGGTATGTTGAAAGCGGGCAGACGATCCAATTGGAGCTGGAATAGCATCAAGCTGCAAATAACCAGTATAATTTGTTGGCGCAACTCCAGAAACAACGTCATTCCCCCGGTCCTGGGTTCCGGTGAACGGCAACCAGAATACCAGCTGCGGTGATCCGGTTGTGTGTGGTGGCGCAGCAACGACGGCGGGTGGCGGGCTTGCTACAACCACGGGAGGTGGAGGACTTGCTACAACCACGGGAGGAGGAGGACTTGCTACAACCACGGGGGGTGGTGCGTCGGAACTGGTCACAGTGATTTGTTTTATGTTGCTTGAATCGTTCACAGGGGTGATGACCGCATCAGAGCTGAGGCCATTGGTTGCATTGATAGCTGGAAAGGTTGAACTGTGACCCGAACAAGTGTTTGTGGTGGAATCAAACGCAAACTGGTAGAGTGGCAAGCCGTTGATGCGAACGATCCCAGAGTTCCCAACGGTGATGAGGAACAGCAAAGAGAATGGCGCCGTGATGGAAATCTCGCCGATAGGCAGCTGAACGACTGGCCACGCGCTCCCAGAATATGTGGGTGTAAAACTGTGCGCGGTGTTGTCTCCGCCGTAGTAGTAAGCACACCGCGTTGACGCTGTCGCGGTGCCACCCTGCACCGATCCGCTTGTGGCACCAGTTACAAAAACCAGCCCAGAGTTAGCGGTAATATCAAGGCTTATTGCGCTTACCAGGAAGCATGCCGCAAGAAGAAAAAGGCAAGGCACAAAGCTACGCGACTTCATGCTTATCTTGTCACACCAAACACGCCTAAATATGCCTATTGAATCGTGAGCGAGAGCATCCTGTATCGTGCAGTCATTTCCGACGCGTCGTCCACGGTGGCGACTATCAATTCTGTCTCCTTTCCCTTCTCGCGCGGAACCAGGACAAGCTCGTCGCCACGCTCGGGCAGCAACTCACTAGGCTTTGAAGCGAACACGCCCCAAAGACTCTCAGAGTCCGCGGAGCACAGGAGCCGCACGTGCGGGTGGTCACGCAAACTGTGCGTCCACCATTTTCGCGCATCCTGATATTGGGGGAGGCCCCATCGCAGTGTGCCAAGCGTCGTGCGGCCGGCGTCGGCGCGGGCGTCATCAGCCTGGGTGGGGGAGTGGCGCATTTTCTGTTTAGACCAGCCAGGTATTTATATGAGTTCCGCCAAGTGTGTAATGGCGGCTTTGGTTGCGAAAACCCGCGTTCGGGGTATGCCATCGCCCTTTACTATTGAGCGCATTGCCCGTGATGCAGTTCGAAGTAATACTCTTGCCTCGGAAAATGACTATCAGATTTGGGACAATCCGCTGGTCCAGAAAGCTATGGATCTGCAAACAACAAATGCGGATGAGGAGCGGTTCCAGAGGTTTGTGGAATATGTAAAGACAAATCACACAGAGGAGGAAAATCGTGCATTTGCACATGAAATGTGTGTTGGTTTACCTGAAGAACTTCCGGAGTCCGACAACAACTATGACGCAATAACATACCTTCCACTACTCCTTGTGATTCATCAACACACGTCCGGTGTTGCCGCACAACAACAAAAAGAGATCGAAACTATTGTCAAAGAGTCAACAGATGGTAACAAACGCGAAACCGTAGAGAACATTGCGCATGTCCTGGGAATTACACACAGTTTGGAAAAATCTTCAAATTTTGGCGCAAGACTTTCAGCTTTGATACCAGAGGCCCAAAGCACATTACAAATTTTGACAACACTAGGAGCTGTGGCATCAGCTTTGAACTCCATGGGACTAAACATTGCTGATAACAAAATAAAAATTGTAGCAGCTACACTTGGAATTTTTTTGACATCACAAGTTGCTCCCAAGATGTTGTTGACAGGTTTACCTTTAATTTGGAAAAACAGAGACTCAGCAAAGTCCTTTTTTTCCATTGTAAGTTTTTCTGGCGCTGCGCTTGTTGCGTTGTTAGGAATATTCACATACGTGACATTATCAACCGAGCCGCTCGATTATATCAGACAGCACAGAGATGGAGAGGGAACAGTCCGATCTGTGGCATTTATACCCAAAAATAATGTCTTCAGATATGATGGTCAAAAGCAAGACGTACAATTCCTTGTACTGAGTTTTGGAATGTTAGCAGCTGATTATTTTTATCCGGGTATTGCTTGTCGGATAAGAACACCTTCTGCCATGGTGCTTGCTTTTCTTAAATTACAAATGTACATTTCCGGAACGCTATTTTTCCAGGAAACAAACACCATGGAAGTTACTGTACCAGTAACAGGTAATAAATCGCAAAACTACGTGATGCCCATAATGTATAAATCTTCCAATGGGGACCAAAATATTGTCTATGCAACAGAATATGACATTAACAAGCTTAATTACAACAACTACAACGATTTGAGAAGATACATTTCAGCTGGCTTTGCCACTTATTTATTTATTCAGGGTGTGATTGTTGCTTTTGACTACTCATATTTGGGAGGCTTTGCTGAATATCGTTCCGGACGACCACTAAGCACAATTTTTTTACAGCCAAACATTGAGTTCTATCGGACAACAACCAATCTTGAAGATTCAAAAAAACTTGTTGATAACATCACAAAAAATGTCCAATATTTCGAAGGTGTGTTTGACAAAATGGTTGCAAGTTACAACCGTGCATCTTCAAAAACACGCAACGAAGATGGTGTTTCGAAATTGGGCGAACCTCTGAGAAACTACAGCGAAAGAGTGAACTTCACAGACAAAGGATCGGTGCTTTACCCAGGAGGTTACCACCAATACTATACTGCTGCAGAGAAAAATGCAAGCTTGAAGGCACGCAGAGAAGTGGAGGAATATAATACATCCAAGCTTGCAACTCAAAACTCGAAGAACATTCAACTACTCAAAACACAAGAAGAAATACTTGGTGGAAATGAAAAAGCTGCAAACATTGAGTATGATTTGGCGTTACGAAAAGCTTCAGCTTTTGTACATTACGCACTGGAATGTGCAATTATTGACGTGAGTGCAGCAACAATTCAAGTTGAATTAGATGGATTTGACGGTGAACTCCATTGCACGTTTGCTCTTACACCTTCCAACCAAACATTACATGTGGGGACTTTTTTTATTGAATTCACAAGGCCTTCTTATTGGTTGTTTTACGCCATTTACAACACCAATCTGAAATTTAGACCACATACTACTCATCAAGCGAACGGAAGCACCATCGAAATCAAAGAGATAAGATTTGTTGTACGACAAAATAAATTTTGATTACCGAAACGTTCATTAAGAACACAACCAGACCGCGTCGCTAACGCAGACCGCCACAATGGTGTCAAACACAAGGTTCAGCATCCGCTTCTCATCCGGTGACCACTCGTTGGGGTGACACACCGTCTTAGGAAAAGCAACAGCCACAAACACAAAGAATGTTACCATGAGTGTAAAGAGTCGCCGCTTCTCGCGCCTCTTGTCACCTCGGGCCCTCAGGATCCGGATACTCACAAGGAGTGGGATGAAGGCCAGGGTCAAACTAAAGAGGTTGACTGCTTGACACGAGGTTGTTGCCACCTTCTCATACATGGAAGCCACCAGGGTGACTAGGGGGAGCGCGCACATGGCGTTCATGCTCTTAGCAACCCGTGGGGTGTCCGCCAGAACAAGGCGTGTTGCGTGTCTGCACGCCACAAGGAACGCAAGGGAAGATAGAGCCAGGTGGTTGGCCGAGTCCAGGGAGAAGCCGGGTGTGCACAGGAACGCCAGGCCATAGGATGCCACACCAAGCGCCAGTGTCACACACTGCGTTGCCAGTGGCGCGTTTGCGTCCGAAACCCACTTGCGGCACAGCTTGACATGCTGCCAAGCTTGGATGAGGCACTCATACACGCTTGGATGACGATGAGCAAGATTATCCACGTCTTCTTCGGGGGCGGCTTCTTGGTGACTGTCTTGGTCATCATCCACCTCCAGGTGGTCAAACACAGCGCCAAACAGGAGCACAACTTGTGTGCCGAGTCCAATCAAGATGAGTGTGTCTGGTCTTGCATCAAACCCGCACGCCTGGGGAGGAGGCGGAGGTGCCGCAAACAGACGTGCCAATCGGCCGGCCGCATTGGTGAAATTCATGCGCGACGCGTCGAGTTTGTGCTGTTTGCAATCAAGCTGATAATCTCACTCAGCATTCACAATCGGTATAAAATGAAAGACAGTATAAGTTACAGGGAATGGCAGCGGCCGGTCTGGTTGTGGCATCTCTTGTACTGACAGAGGGAAAACTTCCATCCCAACATGTATTCGCACAGGTCTGCAAAGACGTGGGATTTTGGTACGAGCACGAGCTGCGGCGCTCCCCGCACGGAGATGTGGAGGAGTGCCTTGCAGCCTTGCACGAAGCTGCCCCGCTGCGAATAATCTGCGTACTCGACGGCGTGGAAAAGCCCCCGGATCCGCGAGAATCTTTCGCAACACCACTCGAAGTAGTGAGATTGGTGAAGCGGTGCGCACTGGTGCAGTTTCCCAATGGCCGAACGGCCCTGGTGGTGCGCCGCCGTGGTGCAGCACCGCGTTTTCGCCTGTACGCACAAGCGGATGGTGCGCCGGTGGTTGTGAACAAATTGTCTGCGGCGGCCACAAGCACGGAGCTGGCGCGGTTGTGCGGCGACTCCGAAAAATTGTGTGCTCTTTCGGCATGGTATGTAACTAATGCCGCAAAACGTGCGGAGACGGCGCGTTCCTGTGCCTAGACGCGCAGTGTATTTCTCCCCAAGCTCCTCAAAACGTATTTAAGCATAAAGGTGTCCGAAAGAGACCATGGACGACGAGGAAACGCTAGAGTTTGGGGGCACCATCTATGATTGGAATGCACCCGATGCGCCGCCTCCCGGAAGTTGGTATCACCTCACGCCGGATGATCTTGCGGGTATGCCATCCATTATAGGGCTTCCAGTTCGGATTGAGCACGACGAGGGTTCGGAGGTTGGGAAGATCACCGCGTTTGACGTCTCGGGTGGCCGAGCAACCGTGCGCTACCGCCTCCGCAACGACGAGGTTGGGCGCCTCGCCCGCACGCTCATCAAGAAACGCTCAATGAAGCAGTTGAGCCTGCGTCACACGGAGTTCAAACGCAAGTCGGACGGCAAGGTTCTTTTTCGCGAGGGTGTGGAGGTGTCGCTGGTGGGAGAGGGCGCGCGCCCTCGAACGGACATTTCCGCGTCGCGAGGCGCCTCGCCTTATTTAGTGCTCGTTGATCCGACCAGCATCAAAGCAAGCGCAATGGAGGCCACGCCCGTCGTCCCCGTCTCCACGCCCGCCCCCGTCTCCACGCCCGAGGAACCCGACGCCAAGCGCGCCAAGACGGAGGAGGGGGATTCGACTCACCTCGAGTTTGCGCGCAAGGCGGCGGCCAACGCAGGAAACGCAGAGTTTGTGGAACAGATCCTGTCCTATGTGGCCACCAACATGGAACGCGAGAAGGCCAATGCCACCCTCGCGGCGACTTTGCGAGAGCAAAATGAGGAGTTTGCAAAGAAAGATGCCGCCGCCAAGTCATTTGCCGCCGCGGCCGCAGATCGCCACGCGCGGGCCACCGACGACGCCATCGGCACGATCGACGGTATGGTGGCTTCCATGCTCGGAGAGAACACCCGTGCCACCACGGAGTCGCGTCAGGCGTTTCGTGACGCCCTTCTGGCATACCCGGGCGCCGCGGACTTTGTGAGCCCCATCATCAAGGTGGCCTCCAAGCTCAAGGACAACACCGCGTCCGCGGTGATTTCCAGCCAGGAGGCGATCATTGCCGGCCGCCTGAGCCAGATTGAGGCGCTCCAGGCAAGCCTGCGCACCGCCAAGCACCTGGGCGCGCCCGTCACGGCCCCCAATTGGACCGTCCCCGCAATCCCGGTGAGCGTGGCGGCTTCCGCGGCCGCGCCCTCCGCCGTTCCCCAGGGTCGGGCACCCCTGCCCCCGGCACTTGCGGGTCTGCTCCCCTACTCGGCGGGTGGATCCCAGCTCAAGGTGTTTCCCGATGCGTTCGATGCTCCGATTCGTGCGGTCAAGCCGAGCGTATAAAGCCACCAATGTGGTTTCTAAAATGAAATGAGACCCCTCAATGCATTGGTGAGTTTTGTTTGCACGGCCACCGCGCTTGTGTCTTGTCACGCACAGGCTCTTGTACTCGGTGGGTGTAGTGTGGGTTTAGATGCGTGGAGCCCGTGCGCGAACTACGAGCGGTTGAACGTGAATCCCGGGGACCTGTGCCCGTCCACAGACTTTTTTGGTAATGTCTTGAGTAGCACCAGCACTTTTGTGAACAATGCGACAAGCCTTGTGAACGTCTTTGTTTCTCAGCCCATCCCAAACCCAAATGACGCAAGCACACTCAATGACCTCACGCTATACGCCTACACAACGTGGGACCTCACTGGT
The DNA here is from genome assembly GCA_043749005.1 of Polaromonas sp. GTDB lineage: Bacteria > Pseudomonadota > Gammaproteobacteria > Burkholderiales > Burkholderiaceae_C > Polaromonas. The sequence goes on from JAYVEE010000457.1 coordinate 7,119, forward strand.
GTGCCAAATCTCTTGCCGCCCGTGGCAATCTTGGGGAGCCAGCCGTGCGCCCCTCTCACAAACGTGCTGGGAAGCGCACCAACTGCCCGGCTGTATGCAACAGGTGTGAGTGGGTCACTTGTTGGCGCAACATGGCAGGTTGTACCCGCAACCTTAAACTTCAATGTTGAATATACGCGACCATACGCGTTTGCGGTGCCACCCCCACCACCTCCCGAAGACTATGCGCCCGCACCCGCTCCCACCCCCGCACCCGCGCCCAAACACCAACGCAACCTCACATTCTTGATCATTGTCACCGTCTCCGTGGTTGTGGCGGTGTTGGCGGTGGCTGGTGGTGTTTTGTGGGTGGTGACCAGATGAGCAGAGACGCAGCATCACTTGCGGTCCACAAAGACGCGAAAATAGAATGTGTCGTTGTCCACGTCGGACTTTTGAAGCGGGCGACACGCGATCAGGTCCTCATTCTGCACCTTGAGGTTGCGGGCGTCCGCAAAGAACGCGGTGCCCACCTCGCGGAAAACGGTGTGGTGCGGTGCATCCTCCACCACGCACTGCTTCTTGGTAGTTGGCTCCTCATCCTCTTCCTCATCCTCCTCGTCCTCCTCGTGCTCCTCTTCCTCCTTGGAAACTGGCAACAACTCCTTCAGTAAGTTTGCCATGTCCCGGGTTGGCGCAGTCGACTTCTTGTAGGACAGAGACAGGTTGAAGTGTTTGTCATAGTTCTCATCGGAGAGCACTTGCTCAAGGAAAGCGCGTGTCGGACCCACCGCGGACTTCACAGGGAAGAGGCCGCGAA
>JAYVEE010000458.1:0-2310 GCA_043749005.1 Polaromonas sp.
AAGCCCTTGTCCGAATCTTCCGGCACAACGCCCACCGCTGCTTTGATAGGCATTCCTCTAGGTAACAAACAACAGGGATACACCAATTCGGCAATCGCCCTCAAACCGTCAGTGTCCAACACGATCTATCAATACGACAAGCATCATCTGGTGCCGTTTGGCGAGTTTGTACATCCCTTGTTCAAATGGTATTTGAGCATCGTCAATATTCCGCTGGCAGACTTCAACAGCGGCGCCATCAGCCAGCCATCGCTTGCCTGGCAAGGCCAGCGCATTGCGCCCAACATTTGTTATGAAGACCTGTTTGGTGAAGAACTTGCGGCAAGTTTTATCGACCCGGCTCTGGCGCCCACCCTCATGGTCAACATCAGCAACATTGCCTGGTTTGGCAACACGATAGCGATTGATCAGCACCTGAACATTTCACGCATGCGCGCCATCGAATTTGAGCGCCCCATGGTGCGCGCGACCAACACTGGCGCGACAGCCATCATTGACCACACGGGCCGTGTGACCCAACTGTTGCCGCGGCACACGCGCGGCGTGCTGGTCGGCGAGGTAAAAGGCCGGGATGGCATCACGCCGTATGCATGGTGGGCGGCGCGTTTTGGACTGTGGCCATGGTGGATGCTGATTTTTACTATAGTTTTAATAGCTGCTTGCGCCCGTATTTATTGGGCTAGAGGTCAATTTGACAGGTAAAAATGGCCTTTTAATGGCGAAAATGCCTATAAAATCGTGACATGCGAAGTTTTCAAGACATCATCCTCACCCTGCAAAGTTACTGGGCAAAACAAGGCTGTGCGTTATTACAGCCGTATGACATGGAAGTCGGCGCTGGCACATCCCACACTGCCACCTTCCTTCGCGCTTTGGGCCCCGAGCCATGGAAGGCAGCCTACGTGCAGCCCAGCCGCCGCCCCAAAGATGGCCGCTATGGGGAAAATCCGAATCGCCTGCAACATTACTATCAGTACCAGGTGGTGTTGAAGCCAGCGCCCGCCGATATTTTGGAGCTGTATTTGGGCAGCCTCGAAGCACTGGGCTTCGACCTCAAGCAAAACGACATCCGCTTCGTCGAAGACGACTGGGAAAACCCAACCCTGGGTGCGTGGGGCCTGGGCTGGGAAGTCTGGCTGAACGGCATGGAAGTTACCCAGTTCACCTATTTCCAGCAGGTCGGCGGCATTGACTGCAAACCCATCACCGGCGAGATCACCTACGGCCTGGAGCGTCTGGCCATGTATTTACAAGGGGTCGATAACGTTTACAACCTCAAATGGACGGACGGCCTGACTTATGGTGACGTGTACAAGCAAAACGAAGTTGAGCAATCGACGTATAACTTCGAGCACAGCGACGCTGACTTTCTGTTTACCGCATTTACCGCGCATGAAAAGCAGGCCAAACATTTGATTGAAGTGCAACTAGCACTGCCTGCTTACGAGCAAGTGTTAAAAGCCGCGCACAGCTTCAATCTGCTCGATGCACGCGGCGCGATCAGCGTCACAGAACGCGCCGCCTACATTGGCCGCATTCGTAACCTGGCGCGCGCCGTGGCGCAGGGCTATTACGAGAGCCGCGAACGCCTGGGCTTTCCGATGGCGCCGCGCGAGTGGGTGGCTCAGATGGCGCCTACGACGAAGAAGGCTGCATAAGAATGACAACGAAGAATCTTTTAATTGAACTGTTTGTGGAAGAGCTTCCGCCCAAGGCTTTGAAAAAACTCGGTGATGCGTTTGCGGGCGTGTTGTTTGAACAACTCATGGCGTTGGGATTGTTGACCCCTGAATCTGCTTTTACCTCATTCGCTTCTCCTCGTCGGCTGGCTGCGCATGTGACCTATGTTTTACCGCAGGCTCTTGAGAAGGCGGTGTCGCAAAAGCTGATGCCTGTTGCCGTGGGCCTGGACGCTGGCGGCAACGCCACGCCTGCACTGCTTAAAAAACTGGCTGCATTTGGGGCTGATGCTTCAAGTGTTGCGAGTCTGAAGCGTGCGCTTGATGGCAAGGCTGAAGCGCTGTTTTATGACAGTCTCGTCAAAGGCGCGACGCTCGCAGCAGGACTGCAAAAAGCCTTGCTTGACGCGATCGCCAAATTGCCGATTCCCAAAGTCATGACATACCAGTTAGCCGATGGCTGGAGCGACGTGAAGTTTGTCCGGCCTGCGCATGGCCTGGTGGCTTTGCATGGCAGCGATGTAGTGGCGGTCGAGGCGTTGGGGCTGAAGGCTGGCAACACCACGCACGGCCACCGCTTTGAGGCGCTGGTTGACCCGGTGGTTTTGCAGCATGCCGACAGCTACGCTGC
>JAYVEE010000459.1:0-7867 GCA_043749005.1 Polaromonas sp.
CTGATACGTATTGACTTGCACCTGCACAGTCTCATCAATTTTGATACCGTAGCCGCCCGCCATACAGAACGCCAGCGGAATGCGGTTTCGGTAAGACCAATCGAAGACGCGGCGGTCGCGTGCCTCCAACCCGTCGTAAGTCAGTTTTAAACGACCCAGGCGGTCGCCCTCAAACGGATCTGCACCTGCCACGTACAAAATAAGTCCGGGATGAAAGCGCCTCTGAAGCTCGTCGATCGCCTGTTCCAGCGCTTCAAGATATTGCGCGTCCTGGCAGCCGTCAGGCAGTTCCACATCCAAATCGCTTGCTTCCTTGCGAAACGGAAAGTTTTTTTCGCCATGCACAGACAATGTAAAAACACTGGCATCGTTGGCAAAAATACTGGCTGTCCCGTTGCCTTGATGGACGTCCAGATCGATGATGGCGACTTGCAGCGGCGGCCGGGTGTTTTTAAAATGGCGCGTCCACTCTGCTTGCATCAACCGTGCTGCAACAGCCACATCATTAAACACACAAAACCCGCCGCCCTTGTGGGCGTACGCATGGTGTGTGCCGCCAGCCATATTGGCTGCGATGCCCTGCTCATGATTGCCCAGTCCCAGAGCAACCCGTGCGGCGGCCACAGTGGCGCCTACTGAGCGCCGCGCGCGTTCGGCCATGGCCGGGCTCCAGGGGAAACCGATTTCACGTTGTGCCGCAGCAGTCAATGTGCCCTGAGCAACGTCGGCAATGTAGCTGGGGTTGTGCGCCAACGCCAGCTCACCATCGCTGGCGACTGCAGCTTGCGCCATCACAACACCTGAAATCTCTTGCGTCACACGATCACGCAACAGCTTGTACTTGGCCATCGGGAAACGGTGACCTTCGGGAAGTGGCAAGACAAAATGATCGGCGTAAAAGGCTTGCAAGACAATGACTCGAGAACTTAAAAGTTGGATTGTGACCCGACAGTCAGTACTTGAGGTTCCCCCCTAAAATGCTGCACTGCAACAAAATTGACTTGCAATCTATCGGGTTATCCCTATAATTACTTTTATGTTGCAGTGCAGCAAAGCAAATCAAGTCGTCTTGAGTGCCGTGCAAAGCAACTGATTCCACCTGTCAATTTTTTTAAACAACACTGGAGATTAATTATGCTGACTGCTGAACAAATCATGGCATCCCACAAAGCCAATATCGAAACCCTGTTTGGTTTGACCCACAAGGCCTTTGAAGGCGTTGAGAAACTGGTTGAATTAAATGTACAAGCCACCAAGGCTGCTCTGGCTGAAGCCGGCAACCATGCGCAAGCTGTTATGGGCGTAAAAGACGCACAGGAACTGATGGCGCTGCAAGCTGGCATGGTGCAGCCCCTGGCTGAAAAAACCGCTGCTTACAGCCGCCATTTATATGACATCGCCTCTGCTGCTGGCGCTGACTTGGGCAAAACCCTGGAAAGCCAGACAGCTGAAGCACAGAAAAAAGTCATGACGCTGGTTGACAGTGCCGGCAAGAACGCGCCTGCAGGCTCAGAAACTGCTGTTGCCGTGATGAAAAGCGCAGTTGCTGCTGCAAACAACGCTTTTGAATCCATGCAAAAAGCTGTCAAGCAAGCTACTGACATGGCCGAGACCAATTTCAACACTGCCGCTACAACGGCAATGAACGCCACCAAGACAACCGCCAAAAAGCGTTAATCGTTTTTAGCCTGCCAAAAAGCCCGGTTTTACCGGGCTTTTTTCGTTCTAGCTTCGTTTTATCAAGTGCTCTACGGGTAACTTTTAAACAGGCTCAATGGTGATCACTACGGTCATGGACTCTTCACCGCCGCCTTGCCTCACGCCCTTGGCAGGCGGGCAGGCGCTGTAGTCGCCGCCGATGGCCAGGCGTATGTGGCGCTCGTCTGTCAGACACGCATGCGTAACGTCGATGCTGACCCAGTAGCGGGTAGCGACATTCAGGCACACATCAACCCAGGCGTGACTGGCCAAGTCGGGCTCATTGGCGGCATAAAAGTAACCACTGACATAACGCGCGGGGTAGCCCAAGCTGCGGCAAATCGCCACCATCACGTGGGCCTGATCCTGGCACACACCGTTGCCTGCTTTAAAGGCCTGCAAGGCGGTCGTGGTGACGTTTGAACTATCTTTTTTATAGCTGATTGCGTTCATCACTGCTTGGCTTAATGCCAAAAGCGCTTGCAAGTCTGCAGTTCCATCGAGACTCTGGGCCACATAAGATCGACCAAAATCAGCCAGCGTCCAGTGCGGCTCCGCCAGCGGCGTGGCACGCAGAAAAAAGTACGGATGCGGAAAACTTTCAGCATCGGTAAACTGGGCCACCCCGTGCGTGTCCACAACACCCGCAGCGTTGACCAGACTCCAGCGAACGTTGTCTGCGTCCGTGCCAACGAAAGTGTAAGACTGCACGGTGTTGCCAAACGCGTCAATTTGCCTGAAAAGCTTTTCAGGCGCGCCAACACTCCAAAATTTGACCGTTTGAGCCGAGCTGGACTGTGGGGTCAGCCACAGGGTTTGCAGCGCATAGCGTAGCGGCGCTGTGTAGCGGTAATCAGTCGTGTGCTTGACGTGAAATTTCAAGTTGTCGTTGGAACCAAAAATTCGCGGCTCAGGTGCGCGCCGAGCTCATTGACGCGGTCCAGAAACTGGGTCAAAAAGGCATGCAGGCCATTGGCCAGGATTTCATCGATTCTGGCGTACTGCAGGTCTGAACGCAGCTTGCCTGCGCGGCGGCGGGTTTCACTGTTCGCGTCGCTGGTCACCATGGCCAGGTTGTTCATGACCTCGTTCAGGCAACCCAGTAGTGAGCGCGGCATGTCGGGGCGCAACATCAGGAGCTCAGCTACACGCTCGGGTTTGATGACGTCTCGGTACACCTTGCGGTAAATCTCAAAGCCCGAGACACTGCGCAAAATAGAGCTCCAGTGGTAAAAGTCAAAATCCTCATCTGCCGCGCTTGCAAGCTCCTTTTTTACGGCGTGAAACTTCACATCGACCAGCCTGGCGGTGTTATCGGCCCGTTCCAGAAAAGTGCCGAGGCGTAAAAAATGAAACGCCTCATCTTGAAGCATGGTGCCTGCCGTGACGCCGCGCGACAAATGTGAACGAAATTTGACCCACTCAAAAAACTTTGATGGGTCACGCTCAAAGTCGCCGCTTTTTAGCATCCGTATAACTTCAAGATGGGTTTGGTTCTCAGTCTCCCAGACTTCAGTTGTCAGCGTGCCGCGCACGGCGCGCGCGTTTTCACGAGCATTTTTGAGGCAAGACACGATGCTTGACGAATTTTGCTCATCACGCACCATGAAGTCCATCACATCGCGCGGAACCACGTTTTCGCCATACTTTGCCGTAAATGCTGGTTTGAGTTCACTGATACTGAGCAGTCCCTCCCAGCCAGCTTGGGCCGATGTGGCTGACTGGGGCAGCAAAGACGTCTGGTAGTTGACATCCAGAATGCGGGCAGTGTTTTCGGCCCTCTCGGTGTAGCGAGACATCCAGAATAAATGATCAGCGGTTCTCGACAGCATGATTATTTGCCTCCCTGCGATTGCGATTGCGACTGTTGTTGATTGGGTGTGGCCTCAAGAATCCAGGTGTCTTTGGTCCCACCACCTTGCGATGAGTTCACCACCAGCGAACCGTCTTTCAAAGCTACACGGGTCAAACCACCCGGCACCATTTGCACTTCTTTGCCGCTTAATACAAACGGCCGCAAGTCAATGTGACGCGGTGCAATGCCGCTGTCGACATAGGTGGGGCAAGTTGACAAGCTAAGAGTCGGTTGCGCAATGTATCCTGCGGGGTTGGCGATCAGGGCCGCACGAAAATCTTCAATTTCAGCCTGGGTAGCTGCTGGGCCCACCAGCATGCCGTAGCCGCCAGCGCCGTGAACTTCTTTAACCACCAGGTCTTTGAGGTTAGCCAGCGTGTACTTCAGGTCATCGGTATTGCGGCACATGTGGGTAGGGACGTTTTTTAAAATGGGTTTTTCGCCCAGGTAAAACTCAATCATCTTGGGTACATACGGGTAAATCGACTTATCGTCGGCCACACCGGTACCGATCGCGTTGCACAGCGCCACATTGCCACTGCGGTACACATTCAGCAAGCCTGCGCAGCCCAGTGTGGACGTCGGTCTGAAGGCCAATGGATCCAGAAAATCGTCATCGACCCGCCGGTAAATCACATCTACCCGTTTGGGGCCGCGCGTGGTGCGCATGTAAACAAAGTTGTCTTTGACAAAAAGATCCTGCCCTTCCACAAGCTCAATGCCCATTTGCTGCGCCAAAAAGGCGTGCTCGAAATACGCCGAGTTGTACATACCGGGTGTCAGCACCACCACCGTTGGGTCGGCGGTGGCGGGCGGTGCGGATGCACGCAGCGTTTCAAGCAACAAGTCAGGGTAGTGCGCGACCGGGGCCACCCGGTTTTGATTGAACAGCTCGGGAAACAGCCGCATCATCATTTTTCGGTCTTCCAGCATGTAGCTCACGCCACTGGGAACCCGCAAGTTGTCTTCCAGCACGTAGTATTCACCAGCGCCGGTGGCATCGCAGGCACGAACGATATCAATGCCGCTGATGTGCGAATAAATATTACCCGGCACATCCACGCCCATCATTTCAGGGCGGAACTGGGCATTTTCAAAGATCTGATCCGACGGCACAATCCCTGCCTTCAAAATCTCCTGCCCGTGGTACACATCATGAATAAAGCGGTTGAGCGCTGTGACGCGCTGCACCAAGCCTTTTTCCATCGTTGCCCACTCGTGCGCCGGGATAATACGGGGAATCAAATCAAACGGAATCAGGCGCTCGGTGCCGCCGTTTTCAGATGATGCGTCTTCGTCTTTTTCACCGTACACCGCAAAAGTAATGCCGACGCGACGAAAAATCATTTCAGCCTCAGCGCGCCGGGCCTGCATGCTCGCCAGCGGCTGACTTGCCAGCCAGCGCTGGTAAATTTGATAGTGGTCGCGCACAGCGTCTGGGCTGGCATTCATCTCGTCAAACATCGGTCGGCTCATGCGTTGTGTCTCCAGCTATTCGTAGGCAATTGTTGTAATGCTAGCTTAGCAAGTTATGCGCCATCGGCTAAATTGTGAAGGTTTTTATTTCAAAAACACTTTACCGGGATGCTGGAGGTTGGTGATGCCAATAACGCATGGCTAGCGTGCGCTGGCACACGACTACATCAGCTTGCGCACTGCGCCAGGTGGTAGCACCGCATGTAGGGGATTTCATGACGCCAATGTGCCTGTCAGCGTAGCGCTGCAACACGGATTCCACCGGATGGTTAAAGCGGTTTCGGTAGCCGGCCTGCGCCAATGCAAACTGAGGCTGCACCGCATCCAGAAAAGACCCGGTCGATGAAGTTTTGCTGCCGTGATGCGGCATGAGTAAAAAATCTGCCTTGAGTTTCGGACTCAATTCTGGGTTACCGACCAGCCGCAACTCTTGCGCAGCCTCCAAGTCACCCGCGAGCAAAGCTGTTTTACCGCCATTGGAGATGCGCAGCACGCAGCTCATGGCGTTGGACTTAGCCGCACTGTCGTAGTCACTTGACATCGGATGCAGTACTTCAAAATCAACCCCGTCCCAGCGCCAGCTGTGCCCGGCCAGGCAGCGTTCAGATTTTCGCAGGGCTTGCAGCTCGTGGCCGTCTTCAATCGAGCTGACAAGCCGCGCCTGGGGCTGCATGGCCAGCACAGCGGGTGCACCGCCAATATGGTCCAGATCACGGTGGCTCAGCATCAGCAGGTCAATCTTTTCACCCAGGGCCCTGAGCAGTGGCACCAGCACGCGATTACCGGCGTCGCTTTCGCGCGAAAACTTCGGTCCTGTGTCATACACCATGCTGTGACTGGCGGTGCGAATAATCAATGCGTTGCCCTGCCCGATGTCTGCACCCAAAATTTCAAATTGACCTGCATCAGGGCGTAGCGGCTGCCATAAAAGTACAGGCAGTATCAAAGGTATGCCTATCAGCTTCAAGTGCAGCGGCAAGCGCATGACCAGTAGCGTGCCGCCCAGCACAGCGAAAGCGGCACACCACAACGGCGCGGCGGCGACAGAAATGCTGGCCCATGAAAAGCTGGCCAGCCACTGCAAGAGCAACGTCAACACATGCACAGCCAGCGCAGCCGCGTCCCAAACAGGCGACCACAACGCACCCAGCATGGCCAGCGGCGTGACGACCAGCGTTACCCAGGGAATGGCCACCGCATTGGCCACCAGGCCGATGACAGACACCTGGTTGAACAACACTAGCGATAGTGGCGTGAGCGCCAGCGTGATGACCCACTGCTCGCGAAGTGTCTTCATCAAATTGGCACCCAGAGCAGCAGTTGAAGCGGCCAAAACCTTTGTTTCAGGCCTTTTTTCTCCTTCGTTTGTGCCACCAGACCAATTAATACATGCGCTATCAGCTCCTGAATTAGTAGCATTTTTCCTTTTTATGGCGTCACCTGCAGAAGACCCTGAAGCAAATAGCACCCCCACCGCTACAAAAGACAGCCAAAACCCGGCCTGCATCAACGCCCAAGGATCCAGCACCACGACCACACCCATGGCCAACAACCAGACCAAAGGCCAGGGCCATTGCCTGCCGCTAATCTTGAGCAGAACGACGGTCGCCAGCATCCAGATCGTGCGCTGGGCAGGTACGCCCCAGCCGGAAAACAGCGCATACAAGGCCGCTAAAGCCAAACCGCCCAAGGCACCTGCACTGCTGGCAGGCAACGCATGGCACAGCGCAGGCGACAGATTGGCAGAGCGTCGCCATAGCCAGCCTGTCAATAGAGATGCTACCCAGGCAAACATGGTGATGTGCAGGCCTGAAATACTCATCAGATGGGCCACGCCAGTCGCCCTGAAAACATCCCAGTCGGCACGCTGGTGGCAGACATTAAAGTTCTGCTCCGTGACAAATAGTTCTGCTCCGGACCCGCAGTGACAAATAGTTCTGCTTTGCCCCTTAAATCACTCATTCTTCCGTGACATTAAAGTTCTGCTCCAGGGACTGCAGCCCGCATGAAACCTCACTTGTTGGGTCTTGTCATATCAAAACATCGCATAACGACCGTGGAACAACGAACCGATAGTCAAAAAAGTTGCCCTCGCCAGTTTCTCGACCCACATTACTTTAAACGTGCAAATTGGGCTAAAACACCCTAAAGTTACAAATAGTTCTGCTCCGAAAAGCACCGATGACAAACAAGTTCTGCTCTGGATAAAAAACTCTTGAAACCCAGTATCCACGCCATTCTTAGCGCCAAGCATCAAAATTTTCAAAAAGTCGGCGGTCTGCCCTGGAAAGATGACTTCGCGTGCTGTGTCTGCTGAGAATTTAGGAACAACCCGGATGACTGGTTCGTTCCTGTGGGCTTAGAGCCAGGCCCCTCGGCTCGACGCCAGGCCAATTTGGCACCGGCCGCCCCTACTACCGACCTTCCAGCTCGTCATGTATGAGTCGCAGCCGCTAAACGAGTGCCTCAGGCTGCACATCAAAAGCGTTGGCAATTCTAAAAACCGTGTCAATGGTCGGCCAGGCTAACCATACGAGAGCACCTGGCGAACGATAGAGACGGTATTGCCTTGCGAATCTGTCATTGCTTCGATGTTCATTTTTCCGGAAATCTCGTAAGTACGGTGGAGGCGACATGCCTATTGCCGTCAACGATACATTTGCCTCGGGCATCAGCCCCTCCGTTTTACCGCACTGAACGGGGCCAGTAAGGATTCAGCCCAGTCAATAGTTTGGCTGGAATTTTTCTTGCCTGGTAAACAGAGAGCTGCAATTGCGTGCGGGTACTCGCTACCGTTTAAGCTGAATCGAACTAGCCTTTACTTCGGCCTCGTTCAAC
>JAYVEE010000460.1:0-2298 GCA_043749005.1 Polaromonas sp.
AGAAGACATGCGCGCAAGCAGCTATAGCAATCACAAGTACGATCTTGTCTCAATTACGCGGTACAGCTGCGTGCGTTGCGGTACTGGGTGGGAATATGAACACCACAAGGCCAGTCAAAAAGCGGGCTGGTCAGTGATCGGGCGGTAGTCTCGTTTTTTTTTAAGTCACTTGAAGGGTTTTCATGAATTTTTGCCGCCGTCAGCTTATCCAGGCCTTGAGTGCATTTGCGGTGATGCCAGTGGCCTTGTCAGGATTGGCTCAAACCCAGCGCTATCAGCTAACTGCGCCAAGTCGCGACGGCATTGGCAAGGCTTATATGGGCCGTGAGATCGCGGGCGTGATGGGCTGGCAGGGCGCAAGCTGGCTGGAGCGCGATGAACGCCAGCAGGAAGAGCGCGGTGATGTGCTGCTGCGCGAACTGGGCCTCAAACCCGGTATAGCGGTTGCTGACATAGGTGCAGGCACGGGGTACTATGCTCGCCGTATGGCCCCGCTGGTCGGCAGCGGCAATTCAGGCGGCGTGGTGTATGCCACCGATGTACAGCCCGAGATGATGCAGATGTTGGCCGACGGCGCAAGAAAGGCCGGTCTGACCAACATCAAACCCGTTCTGGGCGGTCTGCAAAGCGTGAACTTGCCCGACAACAGCATTGATCTGGCCATCATGGTCGACGTTTACCACGAACTGGAATATCCGTTTGAAGTGGTCGAAAGCTTGGTGCGCGCCTTGAAACCTGGCGGACGCATCGCCTATGTTGAGTACCGGCTCGAAGACCCGCGTGTACCCATTAAAACCGCCCACAAAATGAGTGAGGCGCAGGTGCGCAAGGAAGCCACCGCCCACGCCCTGGTGTGGGAGCGCACCGCCAGCACGCTACCGTGGCAGCATGTGGTTATTTTCAGGAAAAAGTAGCCTGCCTCGCAGTTTAATTTGATATGTATTAAATATCGCTTTAAACATATATCTATTGGCTTGTAGGGCTATTTTTACAAAAAAGTGCCTTGAAATATCGAAATCAGCCTAGAGCGGATCGCTGGTGTTCAAAACCCGGCTGATCTCTGCTTCATCCAGCGCTGCGAAGCTGGTGTTGTGCGTGTCTGTAAACGGCCCGCCACCGGGGATGACCTGACCTGATGCGTCATAACCAATCGCTTTAAACTTCCACATACCCCCAATCAGTTTGAGGTTGCCAACATGCAAGCCCTCGCTGCTCGACACGCGGCAGATGCCTGGGCTTTGTAATTGGAGCTGATAGGGATGGTGCACGAGGTAAATACTGAATGAACCGGTAACGGCCCGACAATCAGGCCATGAGCGCGAAACCTGTTACTTTGACAGGAGGCCGCATACGGCTTAAGCCTTTGCGCATTGACCATACATCCGCCTTAGCCTGCATCGGTCTGCTCCCAGAGTTATGGCGTTTGCAACCGGCTCCCATCATGACTTCAGACGCCATGTGTCGCTGGGTGCAAACCGCGTTAGATGACCAAAAATCCGGCAGTGGCCTTCCATTTGCGATAGATGATTTAGCATCAGATGAGATCATCGACAGCACGCAATACCTGGACATTGCGCCAGCGCACTTTCGGCTGGAAGTTGGGGCAGCTTGGCTGTTCCAACTCTCAATAAAAGCGAAAACCAAGGACAACGCCGCAGACCGGGCTAATGCGCTGCCACACCAGACATCGCACTAATCGAGCCAATCGTTCTTTTCAAGAAAATAAAATTACTTCGCAACAACGCGAACCATTTCAAGACACTTGTTGGAGTACCCCCATTCATTGTCGTACCAGGCAACGATTTTGACGAAGGTGCTGTCCAGAGCAATGGATGCGTCTGCATCAAAAATCGACGTGCGCGTATCGCCCCGGAAGTCAGTGGCTACCACTTTGTCTTCGGTGTAGCCCAGGATGCCTTTCAATGCACCCTGACTTTGCGCCTTCATCTCGGCGCAAATTTCGGCCATGGTGGTGGGGCTGTTCAGCTCGCAGGTCAGGTCAACTACTGACACGTCTGACGTCGGCACACGAAACGACATGCCTGTGAGTTTTTTGTTCAGCGCAGGGATTACGACACCCACTGCCTTGGCAGCGCCGGTGGACGACGGAATGATGTTTTCCAGAATACCGCGCCCGCCGCGCCAGTCTTTGTTGCTTGGGCCATCCACAGTTTTTTGGGTGGCGGTGGTGGCGTGAACCGTCGTCATCAAGCCGCGCTTGATACCCCATTTATCGTTCAGCACCTTGGCCACCGGGGCCAGGCAGTTGGTGGTGCATGAGGCGTTGGAAATAATGGC
>JAYVEE010000461.1:0-2291 GCA_043749005.1 Polaromonas sp.
CATGTCTGCCTGCTGCAAACTGCGCTTGACTTGCTTGAAGAAGAGTTTGAAGTTTGGGTTGTGACAGATGCCTGCAGTTCACGCACAGAGCGCAATCGCGACGCTGCTTTTGACCGCCTGGCTGGCAATGGCGCTGAACTCGTGACGACAGAGATGGTCGCGTTCGAGTGGCTTCGGAGTGCCGAGCACCCTGATTTTAAAGATGTGCTCGGGCTGATTAAATGAGTTTTACCGAGGAGCGAGCCGAATCGCGCCGTCCAAGCGAATAACTTCGCCGTTGAGCATGTCGTTTTCAATGATGTGCTTAGCCAGTTTGGCGTAATCGGCTGGCGTGCCCAGTCGGCTGGGAAAGGGCACTGATGCTGCCAGCGAATCTTGCACTTCTTTGGGCATACCAAACATCATGGGCGTACCAAAAATACCGGGTGCAATCGTCATGTTGCGAATGCCGTTGCGTGCCAGGTCTCTGGCAATCGGCAGCGTCATGCCAACGATACCGCCCTTTGACGCGCTGTATGCAGCCTGGCCTATTTGTCCGTCGTAAGCTGCAACTGATGCGGTGGAAATCAAAACACCGCGTTCGCCGGTAGCCTCGGGCTCGTTCTTAGACATGGCGTCGGCCGCCAGGCGAATCATATTAAAGCTGCCGACCAGATTGACCGTGATGGTTTTGCTAAATACGGCCAAGCTGTGCGCGCCGTTTTTACCGACCGTTTTTTCAGCTGGGGCGATGCCTGCGCAGTTAACCAGACCCATCAGCTTGCCCATTGATACAGCCTTGGCTACCACGGCCTGCCCATCTGCTTCCTGGCTTACATCGCATCTGACGAAAGCGCCACCTATTTCGTTGGCGATGGTTTCGCCTTTTTCGACTTGCATGTCAGCAATCACCACAGTAGCGCCATTGGCAGCCAGCATGCGCGCTGTGCCCTCACCCAAACCCGATGCGCCGCCAGTGACAATAAAAACCTTGCCTGCGATGTCCATGATGCGTTTCCTGTAAGTTCAAAGTCGACGTTGACGTTGACGTTGACGTTGACGTAAAACTAAATTATGGCGTATAAAAAAGCCCGGCTGCTTTGCGGGCAGCCGGGCTTTAATAGAAAAATAAACCTTATTTGTAGCCAACGCGATCCAGCATTTGCTGGATTTTCACCTGACTGGCGCCGATGGCAGCCACTGGCAGTACTTCCTGTTTAAAAGTGCCGCCACTCATGTCGCTCAGGGCCTTGTTGGTCAACTTGACGCCTGCAACCGTAGGGTATTCATTGTTGCCGTTGGCAAAATAGTCTTGCGCTGCAGGGCTGGCCAGGTATTCCATGAACTTCACCGCATTTGCTGTGTTCTTGGCATTTTTAGCAACTGCTGCACCTGACACATTCATGTGCGTGCCCCAGCTTTCCTGATTAGGAAAGACCACACCAATTTTCTCCATTACAGCCTTGTCTTCAGGCTTGTCTGAACGCATCAGGCGTGCAACGTAATAAGTATTGGTAATTGCAATGCCGCATTCGCCAGCTGCTACAGCGCGAATCTGGTCGGTGTCGCCACCTTTTGGCGCACGGGCCATATTGGCCACCATGCCTTTTAGCCAGGCTTCAGTTTTGACGTCGCCGATGTGTTCGGCAACCGCGCCGAACAGCGACAGGTTGTAGGGGTGAGACCCGGAGCGGGTACAGAGCAGGCTTTTGTTTTTGGCATCACCCAGCTCTTCATAGGTATCTACATCTGCTCTTTTTACCTTTGTCTTGTCGTACACAGTGACGCGTGCCCGGGTCGAGTAACCGAACCAGGTTGTGCCGTCAGGCGTTGCTTTGGCGCGGAGCGTGTCTGGTATCGCCTTTTCAAGCAGCGCAGACCTGATTGGCATGAACAGGCCGTCTGCATCGCCTTTCCACAAACGGGCGACATCGACCAGCATGATGACATCTGCTGGCGATGCGGTGCCTTCAGCCTTTAAACGCGCCAGGATACCTGCGTCATCGGCGTCCACACGGTTGATTTTGATACCCGTGGCTTTTGTGAAATCAGAGTACATCGCCTCGTCTGTGGAGTAATGACGGGCAGAATACAGATTTAAAACCTGGTCTTGCGCAGCGGCAGTCCCGACGCCGGTAACAGCCGCAAATGCTAGCGTAGCAAGTAAAGGAGCTTTTTTAAACATGTTGTTAAACACTTTGAAAATTAAAGACGACACCATCTTAATGCAAATACGAATAGTTCTTATTTGTTTTGGCTTGGCAAGTGTTTTATTTTTTAGCGGCTGCGCAACACGCACAGCAACTCCAACA
>JAYVEE010000462.1:0-2288 GCA_043749005.1 Polaromonas sp.
AAAGGTTCCCTCAAATTTAGATCTCCCATCATCAAAGTTAAATCTCCCACCATCAAAGTTAAATCTCCCACATAGGGGATCGCGTTTTGAGTTTTGGAACGGGTCAACTTGTGAACTTTGCCAAAACCTACCACGATTCAAATTTATGCAAAAATCTTCTTTAACTGGTTGTTTCCTGTGTCCGCGACATACACGTTGCCGTATTGATCGACAGCCACACCTTGTGGCTCGGAGAACCCGTTGCCGATTGTTGTCACAACACCACTCGAGCTGATCTTCTTGATCGCACTGTTCCCGGTGTCAGCCACATAAACATTCCCTACAAGATCCACGGCCAAATTTCCCGGCAGATTGAATCCGCCAGCCAGTGTTGTGATATTACCAGTTTTGTCGATCTTCGATACAGTGCCTGCATCTTTGCTTACGAAGTAAACGTTGCCGGAGGCGTCGACGGTCACGCCATACGGACTATCTATGAGAGTGCGTGCAACCGGCTTGGCGAGCACCGTTACACTTCCGTCAGCCAAACTGTACCTGACCACTTCAAACGTCTGAATGTAATTGCCAATGCCGTACGTGTACACGTTGTCAATGCCATCCACCGCTATGCCGTGCGTAAACAAAAATTGATTTGAATATAGCGTAGCCCATTGGATTAATCCTCCGTTGTTGTTGGAAGTGTTGATCCAGTAAAACCCATCGTAGTTTGCAGCATACACGTTGCCGGAATTACTCACGGCAATGCTTCCTGTGTTGGTGAGTCCACTGGCCAACGTCGTGATAGCGCCCGTTGATGCGTCCATTCTTGTTATTAAACCAGCATTCCAGTGAGCAGAACCATTTCCTTGCAAAAAATACACGTTGCCCAACAAGTCAACGGCGATCGCTTGAGGGCTGCTGTACGTTAACGTGGAAGCATTCACGATCGTCACCACACTTCCAGAAGCCGGGGGCGGAGGCGGCGGCGCCGTGATGTTGCAGCTCTCGCCGACAAAAGCTGGGAAACATGAACACATCCATACGCCGAGGCTGGCGTTGAAAATCAACATGCCGCCGGGTGGCATGCAATCCATGGGTTGAGGTAACGCAACGGGGGCAGGCTGGTCGCACACAATCGGTGCTTCACTTGCGATGGTGGGCGCGCGGCAGAACGCCCCATCAGCCGCGCCTGGCGCGACCGGCGGCACGCATATCCACCCGCCGGAAGCATTGCGCTGTAGCAGCGAGCCCGGGGCGTCGCATGAGGAGGGAGGCATCTTAGCTTGCAACGCAGAAATCTGCGCCGCAAGGGTTTCGAGCGTTTCAGGTGGAGTTGGCGGAGCAGGAGAGGGCGGAGGCGAAGGTGGTGTGGCAGAGCAACCGTAGAATGTGATCTGGGAGAGCTCCGGTTGGCCGGCGGAGCAGACGTCGCACTGCCCTTGGTCCTGCTTGTTGGCAGTCACAGTCAGCACCAGCCCCGCACACAGTGTCGTTAAGCCTGGCCGGAAGCTCACTGCAATTGGTGAAGTAGGAGAAAGCAAGATATGCATAAATGCAGATTTGTGTGGACCCGTTCCAGGAGTTGAAGGACTGGGACGCAACGGTTGCGCCCGCTGCGTCAAGGCACGACAAGCTGAACCATGTTGGCAAAGTCCAGAAGTTCGTTCCGGTGAAGGAGAAGGATGTAACAGTGGACGGCCCCGCCAGTTCAACGGCCAGGCTCCACGGCTTTGAAGACGGAGACTATGTCTGGCCAGACAGCGAGCCGGCGACGCTGAAGAGCGCTGGGCTTACCGCTGTGGAGCGGAAAAGTCTCTCAGAGAAGAATTGAGGTTGACTCCAAGAATGCACGCACGCCACCGGGTAAGGCCCACGGAATACGCGCTCGACACCTCAAGCGACGCGTTGCAAGACGTTGCAGGAGCCGGCGAAGGCACTGTTGGCTGTGCGGAGAGAAAAGAAAAGAAAAGACAAATAAGCAAACAAGACGGGTGGTGCAGCCGTTGGCGACAAACAAAGCAGGCACGCGACCAGAGCATGAGTCGAGCCGTGTTTTTTCAAAGAAGCAAGACTAGCGAAGGCCCAACAGAACAGATCCCCTGCCCCCCTCTGCTGGCCCCTCACCAGAATGCGGAGAAAGGAATTGGACTTGGATTATTGTACCGTACGTATTTGTGCGGAAATGAATGAAAAAAAATCAAAAACTGAACTGATCCAAAAAAGTGTGCAAAAACTTACCTGGAATCAGAATGCATCAAAGCTGCAAAGGAGGTGTGCACCGACAAAGATCTGGTGAGGAGACATCGAGC
>JAYVEE010000463.1:0-7815 GCA_043749005.1 Polaromonas sp.
TAAACAAGCAAAAACATGAAACACCAACCGCAAAACACTGAAACTAAAAATATTAACCTCGCGCCGCTTTGTGCGCTGGGTTATTCAGCGTTTCCCTAACATCGACCTTTCGCCGCAAATCGGCAATTCGTCAATTCGTCAATTATTTTTAAGGATACAACATGTCACTCATCAACACCACCATCGACCCCTTCAAAACAAAAGCCTACCTGAATGGCAAATTCATTGATGTTTCTGACGAATCCATGAAGGGTAAATGGTCAGTCGTTATTTTTATGCCTGCTGCATTTACTTTTAACTGCCCAACCGAAGTAGAAGACGCGGCTGACAACTACGCCGAGTTTCAAAAAGCTGGTGCTGAGGTTTACATCGTGACGACCGACACCCATTTTTCTCACAAGGTGTGGCATGAGACATCACCCGCCGTTGGTAAAGCCAAGTTTCCATTGGTAGGCGACCCGACACACGTGCTGAGCAAAGCGTTTGACGTCTACATGCCAGAAGAAGGCCTTGCATTACGTGGCACGTTTGTGATCAATCCCGAGGGCAAGATCAAAACCGCAGAATTGCATTCCGACGAAATTGCACGCGACGTCAAAGAAACCCTGCGCAAGCTCAAGGCTGCCCAATACACTGCCGCCCACCCGGGCGAGGTTTGCCCGGCCAAATGGAATGAAGGCGCCAAAACGATTGCCCCATCTATTGACCTCGTCGGCAAGATCTAAACGCCCTGCCCTCATAACAAGGGCCCGGGTTCGGCACAAGTCGTGTGCTGCTCCGGGCTTTTTTGTTTTTACCAACAACTGAAAGTGAACTCGCCATGCTTGATGCCGCCACCAAAGGCCAACTGAAAAGCTATCTTGAACGCGCTACGGCGCCGATTGAAATAGTTGCTTCCCTTGACGACAGCCCAACATCCGTTGAGATGGAATCCATGCTGAACGACGTTGCTGAATCGTCGCCGCTGGTCAAGCTTACGATAAGCCGCGATGACAACCAGCGCAAGCCATCTTTCTCCATCAATCGCCCGAGCGAAAACCATGGCCCGCGTTTTGCTGGCCTACCTATGGGGCATGAGTTCACGTCGCTGATACTGGCGTTGTTGCAAATTGGCGGCTATCCACCCAAGGTTGAAAAAGAAATCCTGGAACAGATTCGCGCATTGGAGGGCGACTTCAACTTTGAGGTTTACGTCTCGCTGACCTGCCATAACTGCCCGGACGTGGTGCAGGCGCTTAACATAATGGCGGTGCAAAACCCCAACATAAAATCTACCATGATTGAAGGTGGCTCGTTTCAGGACGAAGTCAAAGAGCGCCAGATCATGTCGGTGCCGACTATCTTTTTAAACGGCACAGAGTTTGGACAAGGTCGCATGAGCCTAGAAGAAATTCTGGCAAAGATTGACACCAAAGGCATTGAGCGTGAAGCCAAGAAAATCGATGCCAAGGATGCATTTGACATGCTGATGATCGGCGGCGGCCCTGCAGGTGCTGCCGCTGCGGTGTACGCCGCACGCAAAGGTATACGTACCGGCGTGGTGAGTGAAAACTTTGGCGGCCAGACGTTGGACACATTGGGTATCGAAAACTACATATCGGTCAAAGAAACCGACGGTCCCAAGTTTGCGCTGGCGCTTGAGCAGCATGTGCGCGGTTACGACGTGGACATCATGAACATGCAACGCGCCAAGGCTTTGGTGCTTAACACCGGTCTGGACAAAAACCTGATTGAAGTCCAGTTGGAAAGCGGTGCGACGGTGCGCAGCAAGTCCGTGGTGATTTCAACCGGTGCGCGCTGGAAAAACATCAATGTTCCTGGCGAGCGTGAATTTAAAAACAAGGGCGTGGCTTATTGCCCGCATTGCGATGGCCCGCTTTTTAAAGACAAACATGTGGCGGTAATTGGTGGCGGTAACTCAGGCGTTGAGGCTGCCATTGATCTGGCCGGTGTGGTCGGTCAAGTCACGCTGGTTGAATTTGACAAAGCGCTGCGTGCTGATGCGGTACTGGTGCGCAAACTGCACAGCCTGTCCAACGTAACGGTCATCACCAACGCCCAGACAACTGAAATTACTGGTGACCAAAAGGTCAACGGCCTGGTCTACAAAGACCGTGCCACCGAGCGGCTGCACACAGTGTCGCTTCAAGGTGTTTTTATACAGATTGGACTGATACCCAACACCGACTGGCTCAAAGGCACCTTGGAGCTGTCAAAACACGGTGAAATCATTGTGGACGCCAAAGGGCAAACCTCGGTACCCGGCGTGTTTGCGGCTGGGGATGCCACCACGGTACCGTTCAAGCAAATTATCATTGCAGCGGGTGACGGTGCGAAGGCCGCATTGGGTGCGTTTGACCATTTGATGCGGACATCTGCGCCCGCCTGATTGTTGTTTTCGCACCGCTTAACCTACATCGATTTATAAAGGCAAATCATGAGACCTTTAACTTCGAGCGTGATGGCTTTAACGACGGCCTTGGTCTTGGCGGGCTGCGCCGGCATGCAAGCTGGAAATCCAACGGTATCCATCTTGGTGGACCTTGATCCGTCAAGTGCAGAGCGTACCGTCATTGTCGAAAATATCACGGCTGACCGCGACGGTATTCTGTTCACATCAGACCGTGTCACGGGCAATGTTTTACGCGTGGACCCGAAGTCACCGAATCCTGTTGTGGTGGGTAAAGTCGAATCACGCACCACTGATGGAAAAAAAGTGGATGCTACTTTTGCCGGCATTGCATTTGACACAAAGGGCGACCTGTACATTGCCGCAGCGCCTTTCAGCGAAGTGGTGCGAATCAAGGCAGCGGATCTGAACGCCGCCAAGCCAGGAATTGCACAAACGTTCGCCACTGGCGTACCTGGCGCCAACGGCATTGCGTTTGACAGCCAGGGAACCCTGTTTGTTTCTGGCGGCGCAAGCGGTATTGTTTACAGCGTTGGTCCAAACGGCGGCGCTGCGCAGCCCGTCGCACAAATTGATAAAAACGTGCGCACATTGCCGGACAGCGCAGCAACGCAGGCGATTGTGGCAAATGGCCTGAAGTTTGACGCGAAGGGCGTTTTGCACGTAGCCGACACATCGCGTGGTGCGGTTTGGAAAGTGGTCATCGGTGCTGATGGCAAAGGCGGCAAACCCGTATTGTTGGCACAAAGCCCTTTGCTGGAAGGCGCGGACGACATGGCATTTTCAAGTAACGGCGACCTGTGGGTGGCCGCCAATGAGCTAAATGCCATCGTGGCGGTATCACCTGCTGGTGTGGTTAAAAATATTGCAAAAAATGGAAGCCAGGGTCCGCTGGAATTCCCCGCAGCGCTGGTCTTTGTGGGCAACACCGCTTACGTTGTCAACTTTGATGTACCCCGTCGCGATAATCTGGACGCCAGCGGAACGACCGCTAAAGACGGCATAGGCGCCTCGATTGCGCAAATCAAATAGCAGCTGATCAAGAACGCTTCTCAGACTCAAACGCAGTCACTGCGCAGACGCGGGGTTTCTTTGTTTTTTGGTTGGCAGATCACGTTTTATGTATGAAAATAAAGAACTAATTATTAAAGGATTTGCCATGAAAGGCGACGCACAAGTTATCACCCACCTGCAGGCCCAACTCAAAAACGAGTTGACTGCCATCAACCAATATTTTTTGCACTACCGCATGTACAAGCATTGGGGCCTGGACAAATTAGCCAAGAAGGAATATGAAGAATCCATCGGCGAGATGAAGCATGCCGACCAATTGATGGACCGTATTTTCATGCTGGATGGCCTGCCCAACCTGCAAGACATGAGTAAGCTTCTGGTTGGCGAAAACGTACCCGAAGCACTAGGCTGCGATTTAAAGTCTGAAATGGCCGCGCAAGCAACGATCAAGGCAGGTATTGCGCATTGCGAAACAGTGCATGATTTTGTCTCGCGTGACTTGTTAAAAAACATTTTGTACGACACTGAAGAGCACATCGATTTTCTGGAAACGCAAATTGAATTGATTGGCAAAGTTGGTTTGCCCAACTATTTGCAAAGCCAGATGGGTGAATTGTCATAAGTTATTTGCTCCACGAAAACGCCGGCTCATGCCGGCTTTTTTACGTTTTAGATGAACGAGATTTGTATTGCTGATGTGTGTTTAAAACGTTGGCAACAAAAAAATGCCACCTGTTAAGGTCAGTAAAAAAGATTTGCTGACAAATACGCGCTGTTGCTACTAAAAACTATAAAACGCTTTTATTTGTGGCATTAAATCAGCATCAAGCCCAATTAAATAAGTCGTAAGTGGCTACTATATCAATAGCATTCGTTGCTTTAACGCTGCTGGCTTCGTGTGCAACGTAGACGGCATGCATCTGGACTTTATCGTTTTTGACCTTCAAGTTCAGGACAAACAAAGGCTACTTTCCACGCAGCAGCAGCACAGACACTAATGCAGGGCGGCGTTGCGCAACATTGCGCAGCCCTTCAACGTCATTTCGCAGCAACTGCTCAAAGACGAGGCGGTGCGGTCAATGAAGGACATGCTCAAAAACGTCCCTGGCGTGGGCTTGAGCCACGGCGATGTCCAGCGTAACCAGCAGGATTCTTGAAAATTGCCCGCAGTAACTGCAAATGATATAGATTCTCATTTATAATAAAACTTATTTTCATAATCCAGCAAGCCACAACATGATCGTTTGTATCTGCCGCAGAATTTCGGATAGCCAAATTGCCCGCCACGCAAGAGCCGGCATGGGATTTGACGATATTCAATTTGAACTGGGTGTAGCCACCCAGTGCGGCAAGTGCGAAGGATGTGCGCGGGATGTGGTCGCCCAATGCAGCGCAAGCTTTCCGGTGGCCCACATTCAGCTAGCCGACAACCTTCCGGGCGGCAACACATGGCAATCATCGATTTCCTAGACTTTTCCTTTTATCTGGCATTACCTGTCAGTTTGCTGTTGGTGCTCGGTGGTGCTTGGTGGGTAATTCGCCGGTGACTGACCTGGCCCCGGGCTGATCATCCTGTGACTTCGACAAAATAGCAGGATCCAACCCACAAAAGTAATTTACTTCACGAGACAGCATTGATTCAATATATAAAATTGCACGTGCAGTTTTTTTGCCTTTTATCCATTTCGTCGTTTGCCATTGCCTACCGTAAGCCGTCATCTCACTATCGCATTGTCTGTGGTGCTTTTGCACGTCGGCATTATTTACGCAATCTCCAGCGGCTTGCTGACCCGCGCGGTAGAGTTGGTTGTACCAGTAGTCATCCTTGCAGAGCTGATTGAGCCGCCGGCACCCAAGATTGCGACGCCACCTTCACCGCCGCCCCCGCCGCAGCCAGTGAAAAAAGCCATCACAAAAGCGCCATCCGTAGTCGCACCGCTGCCGATGGCCATCATTGACCCAACGCCAGCACCCAACGCACCTACAGGCAGTCTTGCACCACAGCCTGCCGCTGCACCCATCGCCTCGCCCGTAGCTGCCGCGCCAGTTGCAGCACCCGCCCCGCCTGCCGTGCAGTTGCCTTCGAGCGATGCCGACTACCTGCAAAACCCGCGCCCGCCCTACCCCGCCATCAGTCGCCGCCTGAACGAGCAGGGCAAAACAACGGTGCGGGTGTTGATTGGCATCGACGGCCAGCCTCAGCGCGCAGAAATTTCAAAGACCAGCGGTTTTACCCGGCTGGACGATGCTGCCATGGCTACCGTGATGCGCTGGCGCTTTGTCCCCGGCAAACGCGGCGGAGTGGCTGAGGCCATGTGGTTTAACGTGCCCATCAATTGGGTGCTTGAGTAACTTTTCAGGAGTATTGATATGAATTCCCAATTCGGCTTGGCCAATGTATGGCTGCAAGGCGACCTCGTCACCAAATCTGTTGCCACGTTGCTGCTCATCATGTCACTGGCCTCGTGGATGGTCATCATCCTTAAAACGCTGGACCTGATCAAGTACAAACGCATCGCCAAAAATGCTGAAGATTTCTGGCACAGCGAAGATTTTCAGGCGGGCCTGTCCAAGCTGGGACCTGACACTGCCAACCCGTTTCGCCAATTGGCACTTGAAGGCCGTGAAGCGACGTTGCACCACCGCGATACCAAAGCGCAGTTGCATGACGCGCTTGACGTAAGCGACTGGGTGACACGTACGCTGCGCAACTGCATGGATGAATTTACGAGCAAGTTGCAATCGGGTTTGGCCATTCTTGCCTCTGTTGGCTCAACCGCGCCTTTCGTGGGCTTGTTTGGCACCGTTTGGGGCATTTACCACGCACTTCTGGCCATTGGTGCGGCGGGCCAGGCCACCATTGACAAAGTTGCGGGACCGATTGGTGAATCACTCATCATGACGGCGCTGGGCCTGGCGGTGGCAATACCCGCGGTGCTGGGTTACAACGCACTGGTACGCGGCAATAAAGGTGTGCTGCAAAAGCTCAGTCGCTTTGCCCATGACCTGCATGCGTATTTCGTAACGGGAGCCAGAGTCAGCTCGGGCCCGGCAAATATCGTCACCATGAAAAAAGCTTGAACGGAGAACACACCATGGCCTTTGGAACCCAAGATGACTCTGACGACGTGATGAACGAAATCAACATGACACCGATGGTGGACATCATGTTGGTGCTGCTCATCATTTTCATCATCACCGTGCCGGTGATGAAACATTCAGTGAACATTGATTTGCCTCGCGCTACCAACGAGGTCCAAAACATCAAACCTGAAACGCTGCGCTTGTCAGTCGATGCGCAAGGCGCCTACTTTTTGAACGAAACTCCAATTGCCGATGCAGACCTGGCACCCAGGCTGAAAGTCGGTGCCGCGCAAAATCCGCAGCCTGAGCTGCATATTCGCGGTGACAAGGCTGTGCGCTACGAGCGCGTAGCCCAAGCCATGGCCGCAGCGCAGCAGGCTGGGCTGCGCAAAATCGGCTTCATTACCGAACCCAAAAATTAATATGCAAACAGCTCGATTCCGTCGATATTTTGCTTGACTTTTAACTGCGAATCATTATCATTAAGATATTGAACAGGACCTTGATACACCACCATGACACAAAGCGGACCTCTGACCTCCTCACAGCAAAATCTAAGCCTGCCAGTCAGGGCTGGAGCGATTCAGCCCTACTTGAGAAGCGATACGATTTTACGTGGCCAGAAGGTAGTAGAAATTAACCACAACGGCTCGACTTACAAGCTCCAAGCGACGCGCTTGGGCAAACTCATCTTGACGAAATAGAGTTTCATCGTGGGGCGACCAAGGCAATAAAACTGTCTTCAAGGTCGTTTTTGCCAGCCACGAACCTGCTTTGCAGCAATGCTGGGCAAGTTGTTTAGCCAGGCTTTTGTTTGTTCCACTTACAGCCCAATCGCCGCAATTCCAACCCGCGCAATTTGCGCATCCTCGTTTGACTTCACGCCGCTGACACCAACAGCGCCCAGGCACTGCCCGTCTTTCATGATCGGCACGCCGCCTTCCAGCATGCCGTGAATGGTTGGGGCGCTTAAAAACGATATACGGCCACCATTGATGATGTCTTCATAAACCTTGCTTTCACGACGGCCCATCGCGGCCGTGTTGGCTTTGGCTGGAGCGATGTGGCTAGACACCGGGGGCGCGCCATCCAGGCGCTGCAAGTGAAGCAAATGGCCCCCGTCGTCAACGATGGCTATTGTCACGGCCCAGTTGTTTTTGAGCGCTTCGGCTTCGGCAGCGGCGGCCATGGCTTTGACGTCGGCAAATTCAAGGGTGGATTTTGATTTCATGTTTCTCACAAAAAAATGGATTACAGATTAATACAGCCTGCAAGCATACGCAATTTTGGCTTGAATCAGAGTCGTT
>JAYVEE010000464.1:0-2283 GCA_043749005.1 Polaromonas sp.
GCGTAAACAGGGTACTGCTGCGCCATGTTGTACCGGCCTAGTACCGGCTTGAGCAAGCCCTGCATCACCAGCGCGCTTGCCACTACATCATTGATGCGCCCAATGCCCGTGCCCGCCAGTGCTAGCAAGACTACTGTGGCGCTGCTGTTGACTCGCAATTGCCCTCGCGTCTCCTGATGAATGGTTTGCCCGTTAACTGAAAATTCCCAGCGGTTGTGGGAGGCTACTGCTGTGTTGGTGATCAGGCTGTGTGCGGTCAAGTCAACGGGCAACCGAGGCGTGCCGTGCTTTTTAAGATAAGCAGGCGATGCGTACAAAGCTCTGCCGTGATGTCCCAAGTCGCGTGCAATCACTGTGTCGATTGGCGGCACGCCCGCGCGTACGGCAATGTCGATGCCATCATGGGCCATGTTCACCAGCCTGTCATCTATTTGTAGGTCGATACACAGGCTAGGATGCTAATGTCTCAATTCAGCCAAGCGCGGTATCACCAGATATTGCGCAAAAAGCTGGCTGACGCTCAAGCGCACTGTACCGTTCACGGCTTTTGCCCTTGTTATCAAGCTGTCACTCAATTGGCTGTGTTCATACACGATACGCTGCGCATGTCCAAGAAACAGCTCGCCATCGTCCGTTAACGACAGGCTGTGGGTGGTACGGTGCGCCAGGCGCAAATTGCATTCAGCTTCAATACGGGCGAAATGCCTGGAAATATGACTGGCGGCCACCTGCCTGTCGCGCGCCACTTGTGACAGCGACTTTGCAGCGGCCACTTCCATGAACAAGGCAAAGTCATCCATATTCAAATTTTTCATACGTATCACCTTGATTGTTTGCCTGTGCACTTTCTGCACAAACATAGTGCAGTGCAAGTGGTTTCGCTGTTGCGTCAGGCGACTGACACTTGGCATTCGTTCACAACAAGCAACACCCTTGAACTTTCACCCAAGGAAATTTCATGCCACTCGTTCGCATCAACCTGCTGCAAACAAATACCCAAGCCGATGTGACCGCCATCAGTCATGCCGTACATGGCGCACTGGTTGCCACCTTCAATGTGCCTGAGCCTGACCGCTTTCAGGCCATTCACAGGCACGCCCCGCAAGCGCTGGTCTGCACGCCTGAGTTTCTGGGCGTCAAACATTCGCAGCAAGTGGTGTTTGTGCAAATCAGCTGCTCACCCGGCCGCAGCCTAGACATGAAAAAGGCGCTTTTCGCAAAAATTGCTACTGACATTGCCCGTACCAGCAGCTTCAAAACTGATGACGTGATCATCAACCTGCTGGAGACTAGCCGCGAGAACTGGTCTTTTGGTCTGGGTGTTGCACAATATACTTTTTGATTTCAGTCCGCCACAAAGAGATAAACATGCCATCTATCAATACCCGAACTTACGACACCATTGCATCGCAAAAAGTCGCCTTTCTAGGCCTTGGCGTGATGGGTCACCCCATGGCAGGGCATTTGGCAGCTGCGGGTCATCAGGTTAGTGTGTATAACCGTACGGCTACTAAATCAATAGCGTTCTGCGCGGAATTTAAGAACTCTACCCACGGCTCAACGCCTAAGTCTGCGGTAGCAGGTGCTGACATCGTGTTCTGCTGCGTCGGCAACGATGACGATTTGCGAAGTGTGGTGCTGGGCGCTGAGGGGGCATTGGCTGGCATGAAGCCTGGCGCCGTGTTTGTCGACCACACGACCGCATCTGCTGATGTTGCGCGCGAGCTTTATGCTGCAGCAAAGGTTTTGGGGCTGCATTTTGTCGATGCACCCGTGTCGGGTGGTCAGGCTGGCGCGCAAAACGGTGCGTTGACGGTGATGTGCGGCGGTGATTCAGCGGCTTTTGACGGTGCCAAAACGGTCGGTATGGCGTTTTCAAAGGCCTTTACGTTGATGGGCGCCAGCGGAGCAGGCCAGTTGACCAAAATGGTGAATCAAATTTGTATTGCCGGATTGGTTCAGGGCTTGAGTGAGGCGGTCGCCTTTGGTCAGAAAGCCGGGTTGGACGTGAACCAGGTTCTTGACGTGATTGGCAAGGGCGCAGCGCAAAGCTGGCAGCTGGACAACCGCGGTAAAACCATGGTCGCAGACAAATTCGATTTTGGTTTCGCTGTGGACTGGATGCGCAAGGATCTGGGGCTGGTACTGGATGAAGCCAAGCGCAATGGCGCACGCTTGCCAGTGACGGCACTGGTTGACCAGTTTTATGCTGATGTTCAGGCGTTGGGCGGCCAGCGTTGGGACACGTCCAGCCTGGTCAAACGCTTGCGATAATTCAGCCGC
>JAYVEE010000465.1:0-2278 GCA_043749005.1 Polaromonas sp.
AGAGACCACTTGGTTGGCTTGGGACAAGCGTTACAGCAGCCCAAATGGCTCTTTTGACCGCAACAAAGGCGAGGGCGAGTTGGACAAGAACCTGGGTGCGAGCCACATGGGTTTGATTTATGTGAACCCCGAGGGGCCCAACGCCAGCGGCGATTACATGGGTGCTGCCCACGATATTCGCGCTACCTTTTACCGTATGGCGATGAACGATGAAGAAATTGTTGCCCTTATCGCCGGTGGTCACACTTTTGGCAAGTCGCACGGCGCGGCGCCAGAATCGCACAAAGGCCCTGAGCCCGAAGGCGCAGGTATCGAGACACAGGGATTGGGCTGGCAAAGTAATTTTGGTCAGGGCCACGGCAAAGACACGGTCTCTAGCGGACTTGAAGTAACCTGGACCACAACTCCGTCCAAGTGGGGCAATAATTACTTTGAGAATCTGTTCAAGTTTGAATGGGAGCTTACGCATTCACCTGCCGGTCATAAGCATTGGGTAGCCAAGGATGCGCCGGACATTATTCCAGATGCTCATGTCAAGGGCTTATTCCACAAGCCGACCATGATGACTACCGACTTGACGATGCGTTTCGACCCTGCATTCGGCGTTATCTCCAAGCGTTTCCTGGAAGACCCGAAATCGTTTGCTGATGCTTTCGCGCGCGCCTGGTTCAAGTTGACTCACCGTGACATGGGGCCCAAGATTCGTTACCTTGGTTCCGAAGTACCAAAGGAAGACTTGATCTGGCAAGACCCGCTGCCCGCTGCTACGCATAACCCGACGGCTGCAGATATAGCAGACTTGAAAGCGAAGATCGCTGCATCAGGTTTGTCGGTTAGCGAATTGGTGTCGGTGGCCTGGGCTTCAGCATCCACATTCCGCGGTGGTGACAAGCGCGGTGGTGCTAACGGAGCGCGGCTTGCCTTAGCCCCACAAAAGGATTGGGAAGTCAACAATATTGCCGTTAACGCGCTTGCCAAGTTGCAAGACATTCAGAAGGCGTCCGGCAAAGTATCGCTCGCAGATGTAATCGTGCTGGCCGGCAGTGTAGGCGTGGAGCACGCGGCCAAAGCTGCCGGGGTATCAGTCGAGGTCGCATTCACTGCAGGCCGTGTAGACGCAGTACAGGCCCAGACTGATGTGGAGTCCTTCGATTTGATGGAGCCGGTAGTAGACGGATTCCGTAATTACAAGAAGGGCCAGATTGGCGCTTCAACCGAAGCTATGTTACTCGACCGCGCCCAGTTGTTAACTCTGACTGCGCCTGAACTGACTGCATTGGTCGGCGGCCTGCGCGTGTTGGGCGCCAATGCTCAGGGTAGTAAGCACGGCGTGTTTACTGACAAGGTGGGGGTGTTGAACAACAGCTTCTTCGTCAACCTGCTGGACATGCGCACGGTGTGGAAGTCTGTGGATGTTGCGGGGGAAGTGTTTGAGGGCAGAGATCGCAAGTCGGGCGAGGTCAAGTACACCGGTACCCGAGCCGATTTAGTCTTCGGTTCTAACTCGGTGCTTCGCGCCTATGCTGAGGTTTATGCCAGCACAGATGGTCATAAGAAGTTGGTGGCCGATTTTGTGGCCGCCTGGATCAAGGTGATGAATCTGGATCGCTTTGATCTCGTCTGACCTGCGTTGACTCTGAGCCTGCCAAGGTGAAAGCCTGGGCAGGCTTTTTTATTTGCCTTACCCACAAGTTTTATCTGCGAACCGTATGACTAGCACGCAAGTATCTGTGCAATCCGACTTTGACAAAGGGTTGGTCACCCGCAAGCAGGTGATGGGTGAAGACTTTGTGGCCAACGCCTTTGGCAACGCCACCGAATTCACCTTGCCCATGCAGCACTACATCACCAAAAACGCCTGGGGTGATGTGTGGCAGCGGCCTGGCCTCGATTTAAAAACCCGTAGCCTGATTACTGTAGCCATGCTGACGGCTCTGGGCAAGCAGCATGAGCTTAAAGGCCATGTACGCGGCGCGTTGAACAACGGCGCTACGCCTGCAGAAATTTCAGAGGTGTTGCTACACGCCAGTATTTACTGCGGCGTGCCTTCAGCGGTGGAAGCTTACCGTAGCGCCGCTGAGGTAATTGACGGGCCGAAAAAAGCTTGAAATAATCCCTATTTATCAGTTAAATTGGCCTGTATACCTTTAAATAAGGGCGCAATATGCTCTTTATTTGATAGTATGAGAATGCCGTCTTGAAAATTAGTGCTAAAAGCGCGGCTTGAATTCCAGGATCAAAATCGTGTCGGGTAACGTGCCGTCTACGTCCTTGGGCA
>JAYVEE010000466.1:0-2274 GCA_043749005.1 Polaromonas sp.
TCGTGCTTTGTTCGTAGCTTGTGAGCCTTGGCTTCCACGTTCATAGCCTTCTTCACCTTGCGGCTGCGCGGGCCGTGGTGCTTCTGCTTCTTGGAGCTCTGCGTCGCGGCGTGAGCCGCGTTTGTGGCCGTGTGTTGAACAGCCTGGCTTTTAATTCGACAGCCACGCGTTTTTGCCCCGCCTCCCGCCCGTTGCGACGCGCCTAGGCCTTCGTGTTGGTCGCGTCCTTGAGGACGGCTGGCTGCTTCATGGTCAGGCGCGCTTTGGAGGCGGGAATAGTGCGTCAGCAGCCAGTTCACACCTCCCCGCCGCGC
Source organism: Polaromonas sp. (assembly GCA_043749005.1). GTDB lineage: Bacteria > Pseudomonadota > Gammaproteobacteria > Burkholderiales > Burkholderiaceae_C > Polaromonas. The sequence goes on from JAYVEE010000466.1 coordinate 315, forward strand.
CGCAGGCCGCAGCCACGTGTTGGCCTTCGTTGTGCACGTGTTTGACGCACTTCTGCAGCTTGAGTTCCTTCGAAATAGCGCGCAGCTGAGAACATAAATTAATTTTTTTTTATGCTTTCAGTGGGTTTCAACCATACCCAGATTCAGTGGACAACCCGGGACCCGGCTAAAGGAGGGTGGCGGCCACCCACGCCGTAGGGTTCTAAATCGTGTTAGGTGGGTGGCGGCCACAGGCGCTCCATGATCCCAACAGCAAAGCGGCACCACATATAAACATGCTCAGGGTATGTCTTTGGCGATAAATGACACCAATGACGAAACTGTGTGAACCTTGGTGGTAAAAGACCTCAGCTGCACGGCATCTGCGCCGCTTATCTTTCGTGGATCGCTTTCCTCCCTAACGCATAAGTGTGCACGCGTTCATTGCATTGCAATCGCGCTTTGACGCGCCATTCTAATGGAACAGCTGATTCCGCGTCGGTGTATACAAGTAAATCGAAAGAACAAGGTTCATCCAGAAGTGGCAGAAAGGTGACACTTGCAGTGATCTGCGTGTTTTAGCATGCATTCCTTGAAACGACAAGCTCGCACCTGCCGGATTAAGGCTGCAATTTCCGCACTTATGACTTTGTCACTCTTCTGGCTGCCAAAAAATTAGGCGACAACACAAAATGAAAATCCACGCACAGCAAGGTTTGGTCCGCAGGAGCTACGCTGTCAACAGTGAAAACCCAGCGCTCCAAGACTTCTCTTGTTGCCACGCTTGTGACAACCAGCACCAGGCGTTGGAGTGTGCCTTCCAGCAGCCAGCCTGAAGAACAAATCATTCAAAAGAGGACGTGATAGCCGCGTGGCAACATACGGCCCAACTGGCGTTGCACAGCGACCAGATATTCGCGCAGTCCGGGATGCGTGGCAACCAAAACGGTTGTCCCGTGAACAGGAACTTTCTCGAAAGTTTCTTGTGGGTACAAACCACGTTGAAACAAGATGCTGTTCACCGCGTGGCCTGTGGTGATGTCAGCGCTGCAGAGCAGCGCCGCTCTGCTCACCAAAAAAAGCAACACAGACGTCACTCGAAGTCAGCGAGATGTGCTTCATTAAAGATCTTATACCTACAGTGTCAGATACAAGCGGGTTCAGCACTTGACGTTGAAGGTCGTTGTTCAAAAACAAATTTTTTTGAATCATTCACCATCACGCTCATTGGTGGTCAACCAACACGCGTTGCTGGTTGCTGAAAACGCGTGTCCTAGCTCCTCGGTGTCTTGGCCAGCCGCGCATGTGTCGCCGCCATGCTCAGAGCGCCTAGAAGTGCAACCGCATACATGTCTGTTGCGCTCGGCGCTCGGCCAGTCTCACCGCCGCGTCCACGCACGCCCACACGCTTTGCAAGTGTAATGTTCAAGCCTCAAAGCCAGCCGTTGCGGAATCGCTTCGCGGGGAGCAGCACAACCCTGACAAAAGTCAATAGGGGTTGTACTGACAGCGCAAAGCCGGCTCGGGTTCGGGTATCGGGTAATTCCAGCAAACCCGAACTCAAACCCGCGGGTTTTGGATTGGGTCCTCCTGAGAGTCAGGACTGCGAGCTTATGGCATAAGTTGGCCAGCATATGGCCATAGATAGCCCATATGTACTGCTTATGGCACATATGGAATATGCATAAGTTGTACTGCATGGGCTCTCCCGGGGCTCCGAAGGCGCTCGCTCGGGCACGGGGGAGGCTCCCCCGGCGGAGCTCCCCGCGGTTTCCCGTTTCTCGTACCCCCCTCAATGCCTCAAACAGCCAAAGACCCAAAGTCTCTCATTCAGAAGGGCTTCGATCAATAACAAGCTATCGATGGGCCGTCGTGGCATCACCCTATCGTTCGGTATGTGTGCGGGCGGGGCTGTTAAGCCCCACCGGCAATGGGTGTATCCAGCACGTCCGTCTTGTCGCCGTCCTGGATCGTCCCCTCC
>JAYVEE010000467.1:0-2264 GCA_043749005.1 Polaromonas sp.
CGCCCAAACTGGATGCTGAGGTGCCCACCAAGTACTTTCCAACAAGCCCGGCACTCTGCCCGACAAGCCCAACTCATCTGTCTTCCAACGCAATCTCAAGTCTCGCCGCGCCGTCGAGCGCCGACGCGGACCCCAAGTGATTTTTTTATACAGTGTACTGTCTCAATAAAAAACACTCTTCTTGACGTCTCTTGTCTTTTGCAATGAATCGCCCCAAGCTATTGGTTGCTGTTGGTATGCTATGCGTCGGTGGCCTGATTGTTGGTGCTGTTGTGGGTACCCAAAACAATTCAGACGCGCCTGGATCTCCTGGTGTTCAGGTTCAGGGGGGCGCGTGTACAGGCTTGAACAACCTCACCAATCTTGGTGTCCAACAAAACTCAACAACGTGCATTGCCGCGGCACACGTTCTCAACTTTACATCTGTTGCTTTTGGCAGCCCCGGATGCTTTACGTGTACGGATTGCATCATGAATACCACGGGATGTGGTCTCACAACGTACGCTGTGGTGCCTGCCATGCGTCCAGCCTACTTTCCTCCGTCACCACCTTCATCATTTGATACATCTCCGCCAAGCCCTGATTTGCCACCAATCACTGGGACGCCTATACCACCAAGTCCTGAGGCGCTTGTGCCACCGACCCCTGACGTGCCTATGTCATCAATCCCTGGGATGCCTACACCACCAAGTCCTGAGGCACCTACGCCACCGAGTCCTGAGGCACCGACGCCTCCGAGTTCCGAGGCACCTACGCCTCCAAGTTCCGAGGCACCTACGCCTCCGAGTTCCGAGGCACCTACGCCTCCGAGTCCTGATGCGCCTACGCCTCCGAGTTCCGAGGCACCTACGCCTCCGAGTCCTGAGGCACCTACGCCTCCGAGTTCCGAGGCACCGCCTGTGCTACCAAGCCCTGCACCTCCGACGCCGATGTGCATTGGTGCTTCCGCCTCTTCATACCATCTTTCAAATGGTGGCTTTGAGATGGGGTGGCAGCCAACTTCATTGCTTGTGGGAGCCGAGACTGCGTTTGGAAAAACCACCGAGTACCTCAACTCTACCTTTCTTCCTGGTTGGCAAACAAACGCAACAGATTATTTCAATGCTTCGCTCCTTGACGCGCTGAACATCACCGACGGCAAGTTCATACTTCCGGCCCGTCTTGGTTTGCCCACAGACATTGGTTTGTTTGAGAACGTGAGTCTCAGCAACTACATTTTTGACTTTTACAGCATTGTGGAGTTATGGAATGGCGAAACGAGTGGGATAACTTCTGATACAGGTACATATTATTTGGAGCTCAACTCTGATCAGCCGTCGCTGATCTACCAAGACATCTTTACAATTCCGGGCACAACTCTTGTTTGGAGCGTTGCGCATCGTGGACGGCAGAACCTTGACACAGCGACAGTGTTGCTTGGGGCTCCCGGGAACCTGACACTAGTCCAGACCATGGTGGACGGGGCAGACACCTGGGGCGACTATTCGGGAGTTTACACGGTGCCCGTGGGGCAGACAATCACGCGTATTTCTCTGGACTCGGTTCTTGCGCTCTCAGACACCTTTGGAAATTTTGTGGATTCTGTCATGCTTGCGCCGACGCCGCCTGTTGCGTGCGCGCCGGTATTCGAGGCCTGTTCTGGTACCAACACGACCATTGACATTCTTGGAGCTGTTGCCGGTATTGGACTTCAGATTGTCTCGGCACCCACGGCATCCTACACGGCAGCTTACACGGGTTACAACAGCAGCTTTGCGTTCTTCTTTTCCGAAAAATCAATGGTGGCAGATCTTGAGTTCAAAGTCATGGACGCATACGGTGCCGGTGCTCTGGTGAATGCAAAGATTGAAGTTGTTGATTGTGTGTAAAAAGTACTTAAACAGCAAGTGACTTGTTTAGAAGAATGTCTGTAAGCGGTGCGCTTGCAATCAACTTGTTTTTTGGCTGCGTTGTTGCGCCGCTAGGATTATTTTCCACGGTTGCAAGCATATCAAGCACTTCTAGTATTATCTTTCCGACACCGCATCTGGAATACTTTACTTTCAGTCAGGGGCGTCTTGTGTATGCACCCCCGCCCAATCCGCCGCCCCCATACCCTTCACCCCCACCTCCGCGCTCCCCGCCACCTCCCTTTCTCCCCATTCACCCACCCCCACCGCCGCCAAACCCTGCTCCCGCATTGGTTGCATCACCACCCCCTGTTTCAGTTGCATCACCATCTCCTGCAGCAAGTGCATCACCACCACCCGCCTCAAGTGCATCAC
>JAYVEE010000468.1:0-2263 GCA_043749005.1 Polaromonas sp.
CGTTTATCAATGATCTTGGACCGGTACTGCAACAAGCGAAAGTCAATGTCGGCTTTGGGGCGGTCGGTCCAGAGTGCTGGAGTTCCGCTTCGTCGTCGATTGCGGCCCTGGGCCATGAGCCTCCATCCCCGAGCATCCGCTGAGTATATTGCCGCCACGGAATTCAATCTGGTCATCGTTGAGAATACCGAATTCGGGTTGCTCGTTCCGGGTAAACGACATCCGATGGCTTACGCCATCGCCTTTGAATCTGTCCCCTTTTTCGGGATGAAGGATTCGCTCGGTAGTGCAGATGCAGGGTTTTTCAGCTTGTTGGCCTCAAGGCTGGCACGGTCCACCACCACACGGCGCCAAGGTTTAAGAACAGCGATTGCCAGAATGGCCGCCACGATGTTGGCGCCCGCAGCAATCAAGAACACGACATCCCACGAACCGGTGGCATGCTCAATCGAGCTTGCGTAGGGAACTAGCAGCGCTGCAGTGCCCTTGGCTGTATAAAGCATGCCCGCATTGGTCGAGGCGAATTTTGAGCCAAAGGTGTCAGTGCAAGTGGCCGGGAAAAGACTGTAAATCTCGCCCCAAGCGAAGAAAACCATGCCACTCAGGAAAACGAACCACACTGGATCATGGCCAAGCTTGAAGAGGGCAAAAATACCCAGCCCTTCAAGCATGAAGGCTACGAACATGGTGTTCTCACGCCCGATCTTGTCCGAGATCCAGCCGAAGAATGGACGCGTGAAGCCATTGAGCACGCGGTCGATGGTGGCAGCGAAGGTCAACGCAGGAAGTGACAGCCAAGCGAAACTCACCACGGTGGATCCCACCTTCAGGTCTTGAGCAATTGAAGCAAGATTGGCGGTGACGATCAACCCACCGGCTCCCACCATGACAAACATGGCATACATGAGAGTAAAGATCGGTTGCCCCGAACGCCATACGGTTGAACCGCCCAACACAAAAATCATCGCCGCCAGAGCCAGCGGGATGTAGAACTTTAGACCGGTCAAAGCAAACAGGCCGCAAACCACCAGTGCCACCGCACCCAGCATGAACCAGGTCCTGCCTTTGCCAATGATTTCATTGGGGCTGAAATCCCGGGTTGCCTGGACGTGGCTTACCAGCCCCTTGTGCATCTGGCCGAACGTAGGGGCTAGCATCACGAACGCGAGAGCGCAAATCACCACACCCTGAACTAAACCAAAGACCAGGAAGGTTTGCTCGAAACCTTGCGTCTTGAGCATGCTCTGAATAGGAACCACGGTCAGCGCAGAACCCGCTCCAAAGCCTGCAGCGGTGACCCCTGCTGCAAGTCCCCGGCGACCGGGAAACCATTTCAAAGCATTTCCTATACAGGTGCCATAAACGGCGCCAGCGCCAATTCCGGCGATGATTTGACCGACATAAAAGCCAGCTAGTGAGCTGGTCTGAGAGTTCACAACCCAGCCAAGCGCGCAAGTTACGCCGCCAAAGAAGATGACAGGCTGTGGGCCAAATCGATCCACGAACCAGCCTTCAATAGGAACCAGCCAGGTTTCAAAAAGCACAAACAGGGTGAATGCAATCTGGATCGAAGCTCGGTCCCATCCATATTTCTGCTGAATAGAGGGGACGAAGAAAGTCCAGCCATACTGCAAATTGGCAATCATCACCATACAGATGACGCCCAGGATCAGCTGGACCCAGGGATTGGTGCGCAAAGTGCGCTGAACTCGCGGCTCGAACACGTTGGTCGCAGGGGTTTGATTCATCCGTTTTCCTTTCAAAGACTTTGTAAAGAGATCCGTATGAACGCCGCGCTTATGAAACGGGCTGAAAACGGGACTTCAGACGTTGAAAGGGTGGTGTGATGCCTGAGTCTATTTCTGAAGTTCGCGAAAAAATGCCGGTATTTTCCCTAGGGCTAACGATTTATTCAGCGGTCAAATGGTGGGATCTGTGGACGCTGACCGCTCGAATGGAAATTAGCGACCATGCGCTGTGGAATCACAAAATGGGCTAGCTTAGCAAGGTCAGCAAAAAAGCGAAAAATACGAGTTGTTCGACAGTCTTGCGGTCTTTTTGAATGGTAACTATGGGGCCATCAGTGCAACTTTGGACCGACCAACCACGATAATTGTCAAGCGAAGCGTGATGTGGCACTACCGTGAAGCAGACCTTGATAAGCGACACTTCGGTGCTCGGTGCCGCCATAAGAGTTGTGAACTTAGAGGTTGGCTATCGCTGTATTCCAGTCAGCCACCAGCAGTGTAGGCAAGCGATAGTC
>JAYVEE010000469.1:0-2260 GCA_043749005.1 Polaromonas sp.
TCAGTGTTCCGCTTCGTGGTCAGGCAACACCCCGCATCCCAGTGGTGCGGGTAGGAGAATGACCATGCTGCAAACAACGTATCTGCCTGCACTGGGCAGCAGCTACACCGCTCGGGGTTTAAAAACGATCTTGAAAGACGCAAAACTCCATTTTTATCAAAGACTTTTAAGAGAAAATCATTATGAAGAAGCAATTTAAAATTTTGTCCTTAACTGCTGGAATTGCGCTGGCGTTGACAGGTACTGCCGCATTGGCTGAACAAACCATTGGCGTGCAAACCGTTGCGGCAACGTCTGCCATTGCAACTGCACATGTAAACGTCCGCGTTATCGTGCCGAAAATTGTCATTCTGCGCGTTGGCGCAGCTGACGCCACCGTCAGTGATGTCAACTTCACCGTGGGATTCAACCCTGCTATAACTGGCGCGCCAGGTAACTCTTTGGCCTACGCAGGCGTTATTCCACCCACAACATTGGCGAGCACTGTTGCTTCAACCAATCCCACCACTACCGCAGGTGCGTTGACCGTTGGCGCGTGGACCAATGGTGTCAATGGCGCTTCGCTGACATGTGCATTAAGCGTGCTTACTGGCGCTACACCGTTTGCCACAGGTGCAACTGCATTGGGTGTCCCAGGTACAAGTGAAATCACTGTGACAAGCGTTACTGGCGCAGCGAATCTTCAACATCCTGGCACAACTCTGACTGGTTGCGATGGCACAACAAACTCCACCATCCCAAAGTTGACGACTCTAGGCGGCTCATTCACTTACGCACTGCTGGCAACGAACCTTGCGTCGATGACGACGGGTACTTACGGTAATGTCGTGACCTATACAGCCACGGCGCTGTAAAGACGATATTGCTAGCCTTGAACAGCTTGTCATGCAGGACTTAATGCAACATTGCGCTTGGCAACATCGCGCCAAGCGACACCGGCGACTGCAAGTTGCAGTCGGCTTGGTGGTGTTTGCTGGCTGCGTTTTTGAAGCCAATGCGGTTGTAACCATCACCCCTGGCTACCGCGGGCAACTCACGCTTACCATGCGGGTCGGGACACCGGCGGCTGGCGTTGTGGACACGGTTCAGTTCGATGTTGTGAACCCCACTGCAGGCAATTCATTAAACAGCGCACCCAGTGTCAACGGTAACGGCGTGGCCATTGCTGCAAGCACCGGTGGGGTGCCGATCAGCGTGATCATGCGGATACCAAAGCGCGACAAGCGCCAGCTTTTTTCTATGACAGTGACCTCCCCGCCTGCGCTGACATGTGTGTCGGGTGGCTGCGGCACTACCACCATTCCTTTTTCTACCATCAGCTGGATTGCAACGCCGACTCCGTCTGGGAACAATTCAGCTATTGACTTTCAAAGCGGCACGTTTGTGGGTGGGTCAACCCAGTCGATGAACACTTTTTCCACAACCATGAACCCCACGGTTGACTTCAACGCAACTACCGACATTTCAAGTATCTTAACTTTCAGTTATTCGAATGTGACAGCCTATCCGGCTGGTAATTACAGCGGTTTTGTTACGTACACCGCTACGCTGCCATGATGATGACGATGCTCACCGTTTTGCACGTGAAATTGTGTTGCGCTGCGAAACCGGCGTTTAAAACGGTTTTAAGTCTGCTGTTTGCATCGCTCGCATTCTCCAGCGCGGCACATGCCGAGCGGCTTGATGACTCAGCTTCCCCCCGCAGTCAGGTCACGGCACCACCCATGGTGTCGGAGCAGGGGTATCCACTGGATCAGTTCAGGCCTGGCCTACAGTCACAATTTGGTGTTGTTAAATTTGGTAGGGTTGATTACAAACTAGCAACTGGTAAATTTGTTGGCAAGATGGCGCGCATCTATTACGTCATACCGGCGGTCATCAGTGGCTTGCGTTCGCCTACCGGGCTGCAGGTAGAGTGGCGCAGTAATGGGCTGTTTGCCAACGGCATCGCCCGGCCAGGCGAACGCAAATTAGTATGGTCTGGCGTTGTGCGGGACGCTTTTATAAGTGAGGGACTAGATCTCACGATGAAAATTGAGCTGCGCGAATTGCAAACCGGCGCCGGTCAAGGACTGGCTTTTGAATCCTTTTTTGACATTGAGCTGATCCCATGACCCAATCAAGTTCATTCTTTAAAAAAGCTAATTTTAGTGTTTGGCACGCGCTATTGCAGTGCATCACGCTGGCAGCCAGCTTTGCTGCAGCTGGCGCAATGGCAGCATCTTTTGAGATTGCCGCTTCACCATCGCGCTTTGAGTTG
>JAYVEE010000470.1:0-7701 GCA_043749005.1 Polaromonas sp.
AAACCTTCCACACCGTTTATTTTCAAATCTTGCGCCAAGGCCACCAACAAACTGCCCTGACCCGCAGCGGTGCCGCCGGCAAAGCGAGCCAGGGCCACCAAAGTGTCGACCTGCTGGCGGCCTTTTGGGGAGCTGCCCAAAATGTGCAGACCATCGCGAATCTGCGACTCTTTGATCTCGCACAAATAAGCATCCAAACGCTGCAACAGCGCACTACGGGCCGCGTCATCAGCAGGCTTGGCAAAACCCAGGTCGGCGTGCAAGCCCTCGGCCAGTACCTTTTCCAGAATATCCTCGCGCAAACGCTGCGCACGCCGAGGATCCAGTGACAGCGCCTCGTAGTATTCGTCCATCTGCCGTTCCAGCTTTTGCAGCGGCCCATAGGTTTCGGCGCGGGTCAAGGCGGGCATCAGGTGGTCGATGATGACAGCTTGCGTGCGGCGCTTGGCCTGGCTACCCTCGCCGGGGTCGTTGACGATAAAAGGGTACAGATGCGGCAAGGGGCCAAGGATGGCATCGGGCCAGCAAGCCGCGCCCAGCGCCACGCTTTTCCCTGGAAGCCACTCAAGATTGCCGTGCGTGCCCACATGCACCACAGCATCCACCGCAAAGCTGCGGCGCAGCCAAAAGTAAAAGGCCAGATAGTTATGCGTGGGCACCAGGTCAGCATCGTGGTAAGTGGCTACCAAGTCCAGATCACGCCCACGAGCGGGCTGATTGCCAACAAACACATGGCCATAACGCTGACCAGACACCATGAAACGCCCATTACGCACCATGGGGTCTTGCTCAGGTGCTCCCCACAGCGCGTTCACTGCATCACGGCTGGCCGAATCCAAGAGGCTAAAATCAATCAGGTAGTCCGCCAAAGCCAAGCTTTGGCTGACGGGCCGGGCATCATTGGCTTCGAGGTTGTTGGTGACGCCCGCTACCAACGCTGCAATAAGCCCATCACCGCCTTCAGGTAAGTCGCCCGTGACATACCCAGCGTCTTGCATTGCGCGCAGCAGTGCCACAGTAGAGGCGGGCGTGTCTAGGCCCACGCCGTTGGCAAGTCGCGCGTCGTCGTTGGGGTAGTTGGCCAAGATCAGCGCCACGCGCTTATCGGCATTTGGCTTTTTCTGAAGCACACACCAGCGCCGCGCCAGCTGGGCCACAAAGGCCATGCGCTCGGGCTCGCTCTGGTAGCGCACCACGTCTACTTGGGTACGCTCACAGCGCCAAGCCAGGCCTTTGAAGCTGATGGCGCGCGTACCAATACGCCCGTCAACCTCGGGCAGCACCACTTGCATGGCGAGATCACGCGGAGCCAGACCATGCGGGTCAGCCTGCCATTGCTCTTGCGAGTAACCTGCTGTTATGAGCTGCAGAACAGGAGCTTCGCCCGCCAGCGGCACCATCTGCGCACCTTCTACGCTATCCACGTCAGCACCATCTAGCGCGGTCATTGCAAAGCTCGTGGCGTTAAGAACCACACCCGCTTGGTGCTGCATGGCCAAAGACCGAAGTAGCGCCAAACTGGTCGGATTTTTAAGCGAATCCACCGCCAGTGCCACAGTGTTCAGGCCAGCATGGCTCAGCGCCTCAAGCATGGCATCGAACACCGCTGTGTTACCGGCCTGCACATGCGCACGGTAGAACACCAGCAACGCAACAGATGCGCCGTCTTGCCACGGTGCGAGTGCATGAGCACCCTCCGGCTGATAAACCATGGCACCTGGCAAAGTGACAGGCGGTGCGGGGCGCGCGCCGATATTAAATGCGGAATGACCGATCAATTCAAAAAAAGTACGGGCGTTGTTGCCGCCGCCTTCGCGCAGGCAGCGCCAAAGGTGACGGCAGTCTTCATCAGTGGCGGTGCTGCGCAGCAGCAATTGCAGATCCTCCATTGCATCACCCGAAAACATCGACAACCACTGGCCACGTGCGCGGGCCGTATCGCAAACACGCTCCACCAAATAGGCCCAATCGCTGGCGCTGCCCAGGTGGTCAATGACCACCACACGCGCATGCTGCAAGACGTCGTCCACATACATATCGATTGATGCGGGTTGGCGCAGCCACATGAGGTTGGCCAGGCGCACCGTGGGGAACTCTGAGCCCATCTGGCCAACCGCGTCAGCTAGCAGCGCCAACGTGGTGTCAGCCGCGCTGAGCACCACTATCTCGCCAGGCGTTTGCTCCACGCGTATCACGCCTTGGTTACCGTCTTCAACATAGCCACCCGGGCGGGTAGAAAGCAGATGCATATTAGCCTTTCGGGGAACGTTATACGATGACGCGTAAAGCCAGTGCCGCAGATAGCTCGGTCTGCAAGCTGGCGGCATTGATCTCGGAGCCAATCACGACCAAGCGGGACTGGCGAGCTTCGTCGGTACGCCAAGGGCGGTCGAAGTAGCTGTCAAAGCGCGTGCCTACGCCTTGCAGCACCAAGCGCATGGCCACACCGGGTAACGCCACAAAGCCTTTGACGCGATAAATCTCATGCCGCGCAACCACGCCTTCAAGCGCAGCCAGCAACATTTCACGGCTAGGCACATCCAGCGTTATCTGGACCGAGTCAAAGGCATCATGATCGTGATCTTCTTCCTCATCATGGTGTGTTTTTCGCTGGTCAATCACGTCTTCTACTGCACGCGTCAAGCCCAGCAGTACGTCGATGTCAACCCGGCCATGCTGCGCATGCACCAGCTTCACGCCGGGCGCGGTTTCGACGCGAATAGCAGCCTCTACACCAGCCAGCGCAGCAGCGTCCAAACCGTCGGTTTTATGCACGATCACCAAGTCGGCGGTGGCCAACTGGTCTTCAAACAGCTCATGCAGAGGCGAATCATGGTCGAGGTTGTCGTCTGCACGGCGCTGGGCATCCACCGCCACCGGATCGTCGGCGAAGTCACCCGCAGCTACAGCGGGTGCATCCACCACAGTCACAACTGCGTCCACAGTAAACGTCGTGCGTAGCGCGGGCCATTGAAAAGCTTGCACCAGCGGCTTTGGTAAAGCCAGACCGGAGGTCTCGATGATCAGGTGATCAATCTGGTCGCGGCGTGCCGCAAGTTTCTCCATCACTGGCGCAAACTCTTCTTGCACTGTGCAACATAGACAACCGTTGGCCAACTCATAGAGCTGACCAGTCTCTTCGCCGTTTTCGTCACAACCAATGCCGCAGCCGCGCAACAGTTCACCGTCAATACCGAGTTCGCCAAACTCATTGACGATGACTGCAATGCGGCGACCCTGCGCATGGGTGAGCAGGTGGCGCAGCAGTGTGGTCTTGCCGCTGCCAAGAAAACCAGTAACGATAGTGGTGGGGATTTTTCGGGTTTGCATTATTGAGGTCTCGGTTTAAAAATTAACGGAGAGGCAGTGCTGTCAAGCAATCCACTTTAGGTAATATCTCTACTAAACTGGGCCAGGAAAAATGGCGGTCAATGCCGACCCGCTGAGCACAACGCCCCATCGCACAAACGGCCTTGCTCGACGAGGGTGAGAGAGTGGAGGCCATGCCTAGTCCTCAATGCCGCGTTGAGCCGGCACACCCGCTTTGAAATGGTGTTTGATCAAAGTCATTTCAGTCACCGTGTCAGCCAGCTCCACCAGCTCGGCAGGGGCATTTCGCCCTGTCAACACCACATGCACGTGCGGTGGACGCTCGCGCAGACACGTGAGGATGGTGTCTAGCGGTATCCAACCATAGCGCAGCGGGTACATAATTTCGTCCAGCACCACCATGAAATGCTCGCCAGCCATCACGGTAGCACTGGCTTTGGCCCAGCCCTCTTGCGCCAGCGCTGCGGACTGCTCCAAGTCGCGGCTCTTCCAGCTAAAGCCATCGCCTAAGCCTTCGATGGGAATACCCAGTTGTTCAAACAGCCGGTGCTCACCAAATCGTGCGCTGGGTACCTTCATGAACTGGTAGACCTTGATTTTCTTGCCTCGGCCATGGGCGCGCAGGGCCAGCCCGAAAGCGGCTGTGCTTTTTCCCTTGCCGTGGCCGGTGTTGATGAGGATGAGGCCGCGGCGCTCAGCAGTGGGGACGACCCGTTCGTAATCGACGTGTGGGGTTTCAATCTGCATGGGAGTCCTCTTGGGAGTTTGGAGTGACCTTGGGCAGCGCAACCCACTGCCCAGCCAAGGGATGAATGGCAATCCGATGGTCAAACACGTCTTCCAGCGCGCGGTGCGTAGCGTTGTCATCACAGGCGCCTTGGTAAGTCATACGGCCTTGAGCCATGATGACCATCTGGTCGGCCTGCAGCGCCATCGATAGCTCGTGCAGCACACTCACCACCGTGCGGCCCTGATCAATGAGCGAGCGCACAACACTCAGCCAATCGGCCTGATGCGGTGGATCCAGGTTGGCTAGAGGCTCGTCCATTAAAAGCACTTCAGCTTCAACAGCCAAAGCCCGCGCTAGTAAAACTCGTTGGCGTTCGCCACCTGACAGTTGCCCGAGCGCCCTGCCCCGCCAGTCCCAGGCATGTGTTGAGCGCAAAGCTGTTTCTACAGCAGCATGGTCTGCGGGGCTTGCAGGCACGAGCCAGGGCTGATGCGGCAGGCGGCCCAGCATGGTCACATCGTAGGCGGTCAGATCATCGGCAGAAGCTTCGTTTTGGCCCAGCCATGACAGCTGCTGTGCGCGCAGTTTGGCCGGTATGGTTTGTATAGGCTGACCCAATAACTCCACTGATCCTTCAAAAGGAATCAAGCCAGCCAGCACCTTGAGCAAGGTGGATTTGCCAGCTCCGTTTGGCCCGACGATAGTGGTCCAGCGGGCACGAGGAAAATTGAGAGAAATGTCACTCAAAATCCGTACATTTCCAAGTCTGGCGCATATTCCACAGGTGCGAACAGCTATTGAATGTATAGCGTCACTCATAACCCAGCCCCCTGCCCAGTATGCCTGTGCATCAACCACAGCAAGTAGCCGCCGCCCAGCACGGCAGTTAGCACGCCCACAGGGAGTTCTTGCGGGGCCGTCAACCAGCGCGCCAAAATATCTGCCGCCACCAACAACACCGCGCCCATTAGGCTGGACAGCACAATCAGCCGCCCATGCGTGGTTTTAACCACCGACCGCACCAAATGCGGTGCAGCCAGGCCAACAAAAGCAATCAAACCGGTTTGAGCTACCGCCGTGCCCGTAGCCAGTGCCAACACAGCCACCAGCGCAGCACGCATTTGAGGCAGTTGTAGCCCCAGGCTTTGCGCGGTGGCCTCGCCAAGTGCCAGGCCATCGAGCACATGGCTCATCAGCCACGCGGCGATCAAGCTGACACCAAACGCTGAGGCCATGACGGCGCAGGCCGTCCAGCCCACAAAGGCCGTGGTACCCAGCATGAAGGCTTGCATCGCCTGCATGATGTCGGGCGTTAGCAGCAAGATCAGCGACGTGACTGCACCCAACACGACACCCACCACTACGCCCGCCAGCAGCAAGCGCAGTGTGTGCTGCACGCCCTTGGCCAGCAGCAATGTCAGCAGTACCGCAGCAACTGCTCCTAAAAACGCAGCGCCCGTCAACCCCAGCCGGGCTACCCATTGCGTGGCCAGTGGCGACACGCCAAACAGCGCCATGGCCAATGCCACACCCAGCGATGCACCAGAAGCACTGCCTAGCAGATACGGGTCTGCCAGCGGGTTGCGAAACAACCCTTGAGCCACCGCGCCTGCCAGGCCAAGCAATGCGCCAGCCAGCCAGGCACCCACCGTACGCGGCAAACGGATTTCCCAAACGATTTGCAGCGCTTGCGGGTCGCGATGCATGTTGGCAACTGATTCAAAACCCGTGCTGCCGACGGTGATGCCCAGCAGTAGCAAAGCGACCGACAGAAAAATCAGCAGGCATGCAAACCACCTGGCTTTGGATTGCCCCTCGCCCCTGCCCTCTACCCGGAGAAGCGAGGGAGTAAAAGGCTTACCACTATTCATACGACTCTAGACACTTGGCCATCAGCCGCGCCGCCTCTGCCATGCGCGGGCCTGGCCGAACCACCACGTCGGCGTCTTCCACACCAAAAACACACACACGGTTATTTTTGACTGCTTTGATGCTGTTCCAGCCAGGGTAAGCCACCGCGTTGACCATGCTGCGGTTGCCAATCATGATGACGTCAGGGTTGGCGCGCACGACGTACTCGGGGTTCAGGCGCGGGAAAGGGCCTAGCTTGGCGGGCACCACGTTTTTTACGCCCAAGCGCGTCAGGGTTTCGCCAATGAATGACGCTTCGCCTGCCGCATACGGGCCACGGCTGACTTCAAAATAAACGCGCGCTGTTTTGGCTTTGGCAGGCAGCGATTGAGCTGCCGCTGAAACACTACTGTCAATGATGCGCCACAAACGATCTGCACCCTGCGCTTCTGGCACGGCCAGCAGCACACCCAGCGTCTTCAACACGCGTTTGACATCGGCATGGGTTTTTGTTTCCAGCGCCACCACCTTGACACCAAGAGCCTCCAGCCGCTCCGTCGAGCGTGACTTGTTAGACACGAGCACCACGTCAGGCTTCAAAGCCACGATGGCTTCAATGTTGGGGTCCATGCCGCCGCCGAGTTTGGGCAAGTTTTTTAAAGATTCAGGGAAGTTGGAATAACGGTCAACGCCCACCAGCCTCTGGCATTGCTCCATCGCACATACGCTTTCGGTCAGGGACGGCAACATGCTGACAATGCGCTGCGGCGTTTGCGTGAAGGTAATGGTCACGCCACGGTCGTCGGTGACTTGCAGAGCATTGGCAGCGCTGCAAAAAACCATTAATGAGATCACCAGATGCTTCATGCTGACCCCTTCAAAATTAGAGGCAAACCAGCAGCCATGAAGGTCACGCGTTCGCACGAAGCAGCTACATCCTGATTCAACCGACCCAACGCATCCACAAAGTCTCGAGTCTCGCGCCCCATCGGAATCACGCCCAACCCAATCTCGTTACCCACCAAAACCACCGGGCCGGGCGCATTCCGAATCGCTATTAAAAGAGAAGCCGATCGCGCTTTTACTTGTTGAGCTACAGCCTCTTTTGATGTATTTTTTTGGCTATTTTCAGTGGTTTTAGCGTCTTCGTAAGGCATCAACAGGTTGGTCAGCCACAGCGTCAGGCAATCGACCACCACCATGGTTTGCCGCGCGCTGTGGGCTTGAATCGCTTGCCCAAGCGACAGCGGCTCTTCAAATGTCAACATGCCAGGCACTCGCTCGGCTCTGTCTTGCTGATGGCGTGCAATACGTTTGAGCATCTCGTCGTCCCAAGCGGTAGCAGTTGCAATCATCACAGCTTTGCGATCAGGCGCTTGCGCCAACCAGTCACGCGCCAGCTGCTCAGCGCGGCGTGATTTGCCGCTGCGCTGGCCACCCAGGATGAGCTCGCTATGCGCTTGCATATTGATCATTCCATGCCATGATGATTTTGTGAATTTGCTCTATACCGTCGGTCATAGAGGCTGGCCCAGGCTGCAAAATCTCAGCCGACTTGATTTCAAACAACTGGTCGTTTTTAACCGCGTTGACTTCTTGCCACCCAAGCCTGGCGCGCACATGCGCAGGCCTGAACCTGCGACCGCACCACGAGCCGAAAATAATATCGGGATTGCGCCGCACAATCTCTGCGCCGTCGGCAATGATGCGGCCCTTGCCCATCGGCTCCTTCGCCAGCTCGGGAAAGCAGTCATCACCACCGGCAATTCCCATCAGCTCAGACACCCAGG
>JAYVEE010000471.1:0-2242 GCA_043749005.1 Polaromonas sp.
GGTCGTAATGGGCTGCTTTGGTTGTAATGTGCCCAGCGATTCGGTGTCGACTACACCTTTTAATACGGCTCTGCGCAAGTCACCATCGGTCAGGGTACGAGCCAACCTGCCGTCTTTATCGATCATCAGCAAAATACCGCGTGAAGCTAAATCCATGCGTGCAAGCCCATCACGCAAGCACATTTCTGGCTTGACGCACAGCAATTCAAGTTCGCTTGGAGTCATGAAATTTTCCTGGCCGGAATGCCGGCATAAGTACCAGCCTTCAAAAGATGGGCATTGACCACAGAACCTGCGCCGACTGTCACATCATCGCCAATCACGATGGACGGAAGCACCGCAGTACCACTGCCGATCAGTACACGCTGACCCATCTTGACATGGCCACCAAGGCTTGCGTTGGGTGCAATGTGTGAGAACGAACCGACCTCAACATCATGATCTACCACTGCGCCGTGGTTCACGATAACGCACATGCCAACCCGAGCCGACGGACCAATCACAGCGCCAGCAGCTACAAAGCAGCCTGCATCTAGGCTACTAAAAATTGAGACGACAGCCGCTGGATGCACGACTGATACCAGTCTTTGAAGCCCCCATGCGATGGCTTCGCGTTGTCTGAACTGGTTGTTGCCAATAGCGACATGTACCGAGAAGCCGAGCGCTTGAGCGGCCATCACCGTGACCAAGTCAATGCCAGGCAGCAGTTCACTTCGGTTGTCGGGGAGCTTGCGGTCAGAAACCACGATACGACTCCACTGATGCATGAGAAGCGCTGCATCGACCAGCACCCGTCCGTGACCACCCGCCCCGAATATCAACAAGGGGGTTGCAACATCCATTGGCTTTGAAGAACTCATGTCGAAACAATAAAAAGGTTGTCACTTAATAGCTGTTGGATTTGTCGAGCACTGAACGGTTCAGGACAAGCGTCGTTAATAAATTGACAATACGTGCTGCGGCTTTTCCATCGCCATACTTATTGTCACATGGAGCTTTTCCAGTTGTTAGAGCGACTGCAACGGCACTGCAGATGGCCTCAACATCGGTCCCTACGTCCACGACGTTTGCGCTTCTTTCACGCAACCTTTGCCGGTCACCCACATTGACGACTGGCGTTGAAAATGAAGCTGCTTCGATGATACCGGCTGAAGAATTTCCAACCATGACAGCGCAATGCTTCATAGCGAAGGCAAATACATTCCTTTGCATGTGCTTGAGGCGAGCTGATCCTGCTGGCAAACCAATATCAGCAAGCGCTTTGAGTACCGCATTTGAGCCCGCATCAGAATTGGGTTCCAGCCAAATGACGGGTAAAGCAATGCTTCTGAAAGCCAGCAACAAGCTGGCTGTTTGCGTATAAGCATCTTGGGCTTGCTGCACAACGGGATGAAAAACTGCCAAGATAAACGGCTGATCCAGAGGCAAATTAATGGTGTTCGCATTGCTCTTGATCGACATTTCAGCCATTGCCATGAGACCATCCAGGCCGGGTGCACCTGTGATGTAAACAGTCTCAGGGTGCTCACCCATGCGTATGAGGCGATTTTCTGACTCGGCTGTCGCCACTAAATGGTAATGACTCAGCTTGCTGATGGCGTGCCTGACGGGCTCATCGACCGTACCCGAACGCTCGCCGCCATGAATGTGCACGCAGACGATGCCCAAATGTAAAGCCGCAATGGCACCGGCCAGCATTTCTCCACGGTCACCCAGCAGTACCAAAATATCAGGTTGCTCACGATTTAAAAGTGATGTCATGCCAATCAAACACTCGCCGATACCGGCTGACATGCTTTGTGCGTTACGGGTTGCAACATCTACAGGTATCTCGCCGCAAATCCGCAAACCAGCTGCACGAATTTCGTCAATCGTATGGCCAAAATCCTGCGCCAAGTGCATGCCTGTTACTGCAATGCTGACATTTGCCACCTTCGCAAGCAAAACCAGAGTGGACTGCATCAGGCCAAAGTCAGCACGCGTACCGCTGAGGTAAATTATTTTTCGCAAAGGTGTCACTGCGTAATCATGGGTTTGTTTGGCGCAACTGATCCCATTGCAGTACCGACCCCGCAGCAAGTGCTGTTTTTGCGAATTGACCGATGACTCGGTGTAAGTCGCGCGGGGCTATGCCAGTTGCGGGGCGGCGGCAAATCACTTTCTCGGCAGTAACGATCTCGCCCGCAGCAATATCGACCGCCGCAACCACGCTGCGTCTGGCAACACGGGCTGTGTCAAGTTC
>JAYVEE010000472.1:0-2240 GCA_043749005.1 Polaromonas sp.
TGCAGACTCCACAATGCCCTTGCCTTGCGCCTGCAGGTCTTTCGCAAACTCAATGATCAAAATGGCATTTTTAGCCGACAGCCCAATGATGGTGATCAAGCCTACCTGAAAATACACATCGTTGGAATAGGTGCGCAGCAAGGTCGCCAGCAGTACACCCACCACACCGAGCGGCACCACCATGATCACCGCCAGCGGAATCGTCCAGCTTTCATAAAGCGCAGCCAGACATAAAAACACCGCCAAAATGGCGAAACCGTAGAGTATTACCGCCTGCGAGCCAGCCTGCTTTTCTTCACGCGACTGGCCTGTCCATTCATAGCCGAAGCCTTGTGGCAGCTGGGCAGCGAGCTTTTCCATTTCAGCAATGGCTGCGCCCGAGCTGTACCCAGGTGCCGCACTGCCGCTGATGCGAATGGCCGGGTAACCGTTATAACGCACTGTTTGCATTGCGCCCTTGACCCAGCGCGTGGTGGCAAAGGCCGAAAACGGAACCGCCTGACCCTGTGCATTGGCCGCATTGATTTTGAGTAAGTCGTCAGGCTGCATTCGCGATGGCGCATCGGCCTGCACCACCACACGCTGCAGTCTTCCCTGGTTGGGAAAATCATTGATGTAACTGGAGCCCAGGTTGGTGGACAGCGCAGTGTTGATGGCGTCAAAACTCACGCCCAGGGCGCTGGCCTTGTCACGGTCAAAGTCAAGCTGCAGCTGCGGCGCGTCCTCCAGCCCATCTGGCCGCACCTGCGTCAACACCGGGCTTTTAGCGACCATGCCCAGCAGCTGGTTACGTGCTGCAAGCAAGGCATCGCGGCCTGCGCCAGAGCGGTCTTGCAGGCGGAAATTGAACCCATTGGAGTTGCCCAACTCGCGAATCGGCGGTGGACTCAAGGGAAAAATCGACGCATCCCTGATGCCTGAGAGCGCCCCAAATGCGCGACCCGCCACGGCACTGGCCGACTGGCCTGGACCCTTGCGCTCCGACCAGTCTTTGAGCGTGACAAAAGCCAATGCGGCATTTTGCCCCTGTCCCGAAAAGCTGAAACCTAGCACGCCCACCATGCTTTGAACCTCCGGCTGCTTGAGCATGAAGCCTTCGACCTGTTCAATCACCGCGCGCGTCCGCTCCTGGGTAGCACCCGGCGGCAACTGAATGTTGACCAGCAGATTGCCCTGGTCTTCAGCAGGTAAGAATGAGGTGGGCAGCCGCGGGTACACCAGCGCGACGACGCCAATAATGGCAGCGTAGACAATCAGGTAGCGCCCTGCCCGCTTTAAAAGCCGCGCCACCAAAGACTCGTAGCCCTTGGCCGTTCGGGTAAAGCCCCGGTTGAACCAGCCAAAAAACCCTTTTTTCTCATGGTGGTGACCGGCTTCAACCGGCTTGAGCAAGGTGGCGCACAGCGCAGGCGTCAGCGACAAAGCCAAAAACGCTGAAAACGCAATGGACATCACCATGACGGCGGCAAACTGCCGGTAAATGTTACCAATTGATCCCGCAAAAAACGCCAGCGGAACGAACACCGAAATCAGCACCACCGTCACGCCGATGATGGCGCCCGAAATCTGCCCCATCGCCTTGCGCGTGGCCTCCAGCGGACTCAAGCCTTCTTCGCTCATGATGCGCTCGACGTTCTCCACCACCACAATCGCGTCGTCCACCACAATGCCAATGACCAGCACCATGCCAAACATGGTCAGTACATTGATCGAAAAGCCAAACGCCAGCAAGCTCGCAAAGGTGCCCAGCAGCGCAATCGGCACGACGATAGTGGGAATGATGGTGTAGCGGATGTTCTGCAAAAACAAAAACATCACCAGAAACACCAGCACAATCGCTTCGACCAGCGTTTCTGCGACCTGCGAAATTGAGATTTTGACAAAACCTGAAGCATCGTAGGGAATGGTGTAGCTCACGCCTGCCGGAAAAAAGCGCTTGAGTTCCTCCATCTTGACGCGTACAGCCTTGGCGGCGTCCAGCGCATTGCCGTCGGGTGTCAACTGTACCCCGATACCTGTCGAAGGCTTGCCGTTTAGCCGCGCTGAGGTGGCATAGGTTTGCGCACCCAGCTCAATGCGTGCCACGTCTTTGAGACGCACGGTCGAGCCATTGGTGTTGGCACGCAGCACCACATTGCCAAACTGCTCAACGCTGGACAGCTGGCCATTGACCACCACCGTGGCAGCAATGGACTGGCCGGTGATATTGGGTAGGTCACCAATTGAGCCCGAGGCGATCT
>JAYVEE010000473.1:0-2235 GCA_043749005.1 Polaromonas sp.
AGTCGCAAAGCCCAGAACTCACAGCAATTTTCCAGGATTCATGATCTGGTTAGGGTCAAACGCGCGTTTGATACACATCATCATCTCCAGCTCAATGGGTGACTTGTAGTGCTTTAGCTCATCACGCCGCAATTTACCCACACCGTGCTCTGCACTGATGCTGCCACTAAAGGTTGTCACCAGGTCATGAACGGCCCGGTTGAAAAGTACCGTGGTTTCCTTGACAGCTTGCGCTGACACACCAGTAGGCAACAGCAAGTTGTAGTGCAGGTTGCCATCGCCCAGATGCCCAAAATTAACAATGGCAACGTCGTGTTTGTCTGCGGTTGCGTGTACGGCCTGGTCGGCCTTCTCCACAAAATCTGCCAAAGACGAAATCGGTAGGGCAATGTCATGTTTGATGAGTTTGCCAGCCCGTACCTGCGCTTGCGAGATGCCTTCACGCAGCTTCCACAGGGCGACGCTTTGAGCCTGACTCGTGGGTAGGGTTACATCGCTGATGACGCCTTCAGCCAGCGCTTGCGCAAGTGTGCTTTCCAGCAATGCGTGGAGCCCGGTGCCATCGGTATCACTCAACTCAATCAGGGCGTTGAAGGCGTGTGCCTCAAGCAGGGGTGCGCGGGTGTCCCCCACATGTGCAAGCACCAAGGCCAGGGCTGGTGCAGACATCATTTCAAATGCTGTCAGGCGTTCGCCGCAGCGCTCACGCAATTGTGTCAACAGGGTGACCAGTTGCGCTAGGCTGGCCGCCCCTACCCATGCTGTGGCACGGGCAGCAGGTTGGGCAAACAATTTGAGCACTGCGCCGGTGATGATACCCAGTGTGCCTTCAGAACCGACAAACATGCCGCGCAGGTCGTAGCCCGTGTTGTCTTTGCGCAGACCGCGCAAGCCGTTCCAAATGCGGCCATCAGGCAAAACTACTTCCAGTCCCAGCACCAGGTCGCGCATGTTGCCATAGCGCAGCACCGCAATACCGCCTGCGTTGGTCGCCAAGTTTCCGCCTACCGTGCAGCTGCCTTCGGCGCCCAGGCTCAGGGGAAAGTAGCGATGCACGTCAAGCGCTGCCTGCTGGGCATGCGCCAGGATCACGCCTGCATCAACCGTCATGGTGTTGTTGACCGGATCGACTGCCCGGATTACATTCATTCGGTTGGTGGAAACAATCACTTGTGCGCCGCTGTCATCAGGCGTTGCCCCGCCGCTCATGCCGGTGTTACCGCCTTGAGTCACAACTGGCGTACGCAGGCTGTGGCAAACACGCATAACAGCGGCTGTCTCTTGGGTGTTGGCTGGCCTGACCACGACCGGAACCTGTCCGTGCCATTTACCCAGCCAGTCGGTGGTGTAGGCTGCTTGCGTCTGCGGGTCTGTGACAAGACCGGCCTGGCCAACAACGGCTTGCAACTGGGCAATCAGGCGATCTTTGTCTTGCGTTGATTCAGGCATAAACGGCTTGATGCCAATTGAGTTGCACGCGGCCGATGGCCATGGCGACTGCTGCCTGACTCGGCTCAACCACCGCGATACCCAGGGCATCTTGCAGCGGTTTTTGAAAAGCGGCCATACCGGCACAGCCCATCACAATTACATCAGCACCTTTTTCGTCTCGTAGCCTATTACCGGTTGCAGTCATGCGTGCCAGGGTTGTGGCGTAGTCCGACAGTTCGGTAACCTGTAACCCAATGGCCAGCTCTCCGGCAAAACGGTCCAGCACGCCCATGGCGCCATAGGTGCGCAGATGGCGCGGTATCGATGTTTCCAGTATGGCAATCACGCCAAAGCGATGGCCCAGCGTCATCGCTGTCAGCAGGCCGCATTCACTGATGCCCAGCACAGGGGTGGCCACTGGTTTGGCGAGGGCTTCGCGCACCACGTGCAGGCCTGGGTCGCTGAAGCAGGCAATCACGATCGCCGCTGCATCAGCTTGCAGTGAGCGCGCCAGCTGTACCATGGGCAGCGTGACGGACTCGACATCCAGTTGGGTTTGAATACCTGGTGGTCCAGCCTCAAGCGTCAGGCATTTGATGGTCGGGCCACCCGCCGTGCGTAGAGGTTGCATGGCCGCGTCGATGCCCGCCGTGACAGCCTGGGTACTGTTGGGGTTGATGACGTAGATGACTGGTTTCATGAATTGCACTCCTTCGATGGCATTTGCACTTTAACGCGCATCGACAGGCATGCGTCTTGCTGAAATGTTGCCCATCCTTAACATTCAGTTAAGCTGATAACTTG
>JAYVEE010000474.1:0-2229 GCA_043749005.1 Polaromonas sp.
ATTAGCAGACTGGCTGCAACAACGCAAACAGTTCGAAGTTTTAATCGAGTATATTTTTTTTGCATGAACTTTTTGGTAGTGACCGGGATAGATTACAGACTAGCCAAAGAGTCTGGTGACATCGTTAAACAGCGCCACGGACATCATGATCAACAAGATGGCAACACCACCACGTTGCAGACCCGCCATCCAGGCATCTGACACCGTCTTGCCCGTGACAGACTCCCAAAGATAATACATCAGGTGGCCACCATCCAAAACTGGCAGAGGCAGTAAATTAAGCACGCCCAGACTGACACTGATCGCTGCCAGAAAAAGCAAATAAGCGGTCAGGCCAATGCTGGCTGACTTCCCTGCGTAGTCCGCAATCGTCAATGGCCCACTCAAATTTTTAAGTGACACCTCACCGATCAGCATTTTGCCCATCATTTTGAGGGTCAAAATAGAAGACTCCCAAGTGCGTACAACGCCTTGCACCAAGCCCTCAAAGACGCCGTAGCGCACCGTCACGAACTCTGGCGGTGCTCCTACTGAAGCGTCAATTTTTGATACCGAAATTTTGCCTTCATTGACAATCCGGGGAATTATCTGCAGATCCAGCAGTTTGCTGTCGCGATCAATTTGCCAGGTTTGAACTGCTGCTGATGTAGTCCCGGAAGCTCTGATCACCTGCCTGAGTTGCTGACCATCCACAATCAGCGTCTGGCCGACACGGCGCACAACATCCCCTGCTTGAAGGCCTGCTTTGGCTGCCGGGCCGTCGGCCACAACTGTACCAATCACAGGTGCTGTCCAGGGGCCAACAAGTCCAATGTTGCGAAAAAACTGCGCGTCGACCTCGGATGCGTTGAAGTCCTGAAAAACCAGTAACGCGTCGCGCGTTGAAGGATTTGTACCACTTGAGTTGTTGACTATCTTCAAGTGCAAGTTGCGACCATTTAGCGCGCCCTGCATCAAGCGCCAGCGGAGATCTTCGAATGATCGCACCTGCTCCATGGCTTCGCCTTCAAAACCCGCTTCCTTGACCAGTTCCATACCGCGAAGGCCGGCTTTTTCGGCGACTGATCCAGCTACTGGACTGGCTAAAACTGCTTTCGGCTCTTGCAATCCGATCCAGTTCAACGCAGTGTATAAAAAAATGGCCAGCAATAAATTGGCAACCGGGCCTGCAGCAACCACCGCCGCACGACACTTGAGGGGCTGAGTATTGAATGCCAGATGGCGTTCACCCACGTCCACTGGCGCTTCGCGCTCGTCCAGCATCTTGACATAGCCACCCAAAGGCAGCATACCAATTGAAAACTCAGTTGGTTTGCCCTTCAGTCGCCAGCTGTAAATCGGCTTGCCAAAGCCAATGGAGAACTTCAGCACCTTGATCCCGCACAGCACGGCAACTTTGTAATGGCCATACTCATGTATGGCAATCAACAGGCCAAGTGCAAGAACAAAAGAAATTAACGTCAACATTTCAATACTCCATCGATAAAACGATTTTATTTGCGACAGCGCGAGCTTCCATGTCCAGCGCCAGCAGGTCGTCCAATCCTAAAATGCGGGGTGCGCAAAGACTATCAAGGGTGGCACGGTTAACAGCATGTATTTGGTCAAAACGGATACGTTTTTCGATAAATGATGCAACAGCAATCTCATTGGCCGCATTGAGTATGGCTGGTGTACCGCTGGGTGCATTCAACACCTCCCAAGCCAGGCCCAGACCTGGGAAACGCGCGTCATCCAGGGTCTCGAATGTCAAATCAGACAGCGTTTTAAAATCCAGTGACTTTGCACCTGAAGCTATTCTGCCCGGCCAGGCCAGACCGTATGCAATTGGCACACGCATGTCAGGTGTCCCAAGCTGGGCCACCACCGAAGTGTCCAGGTATTGCACCATCGAATGCACCACACTTTGCGGGTGAATCACGACTTCAATTTGTGATGGCTTCAGGCCAAACAGGTACTTGGCCTCAATAACTTCCAGCGCCTTGTTCATCATGGTGGCAGAGTCAACCGAGATTTTGCGCCCCATCACCCAGGTAGGGTGCGCGCAGGCTTGATCCGGCGTGACACTCCTCAAGGTAGCCAGATCGCGAGTGCGAAAAGGCCCACCAGAAGCCGTCAAAATAATTTTTTCAACACGCTCTGCCCAGGTCGTCGGGTCTTCGGGGAGCGACTGAAAAATTGCGGAATGCTCGCTGTCTATTGGCAGCAATTGCGCACCGCCTGTACGCA
>JAYVEE010000475.1:0-2228 GCA_043749005.1 Polaromonas sp.
TAAACAAGCAAAAACATGAAACACCAACCGCAAAACACTGAAACTAAAAATATTAACCTCGCGCCGCTTTGTGCGCTGGGTTATTCAGCGTTTCCTTAATACTTTTTTTGAGGCATGCTCAAACCTCGTGTCCAATAGCGGCATGAAACCAGCACAGAGCACCTCAATCCTGCAAGCTGACTTCCTGCACTTCGGTTACCCAGATAAAGCGCTGTTGCGCAACTTTTCAGCCAGTATTCCGTCACGGATCACGCTGATACGCGGCGGTGACGGGTGCGGCAAAAGCACGCTGCTCAAGTTGTTGGCGGGTGTGCTGCCACTGCAAGGCGGGCAGTTGCACATCAACGGCATCAGCCTAAAAACACAGCCTGAAAACTACACCGCCAACGTCTTCCTGGCCGATCCGCGCACTGATGCGTTTGACCAGTTCACAGTGCCAGATTACTTTAAGTTGCAGCGTAACAACCATGCTGGTTTTAATGATTCTGTGCTGAACGAGGTAACCGATGGCCTGGGTTTGGAGGAGCACTTGCACAAGCAGCTCTTCATGCTGTCCACAGGATCAAAGCGCAAGGTTTTTCTAGCAGCGGCGCTGGCGTCAGGCGCGCAGGTGACGCTGCTCGATGATCCCTTTGCTGCGCTGGATGTAACGTCGATCAGGTTTGCGATGGGTTGGCTGAACGCCGCCGCAAGCGCCAGCAACAGAGCCTGGGTGATAGCCGACCACGTCCCGCCTGACGGATTGCCACTGGCTCGGATCATTGATTTGGGCGATTGAAATTTTCATTGCGAATGCAACCATATTGGTTGCAAATCGCCGCGTCAAACCAACGCAATCAGATCCGTCACACCTACGTCCACACCTGCCTGCGTGAGCAGCGTCGTCACTTGCCCACGGTGGTGGGTTTGATGGTTAAACAAATGCGTCAACGCTTGCCATGCCGGGTGCGCGCGCTGCACGCCCTTGGTGTTGGCATAACGCATGGTGCTGGTTAAAAATTCGGGCGACATGTCGGCCAGCCACTGCTCAATGGCTGCGTCCAGCGCATCGCGGGTTTGCGTCAGGTCAGTCCAGACAGGGTGCAAATCACTGGTGTAGTCAGAGCCTTGCGGCATGGTCAAGAGCTCAGACCCCAGTGCAGCAAATTCAACGCCTTGCTTGGCAAAGCGGGCCAGCCACATTTTGTCTGCCAGCACCAGGTGCATCAGCGTGGTGTGAACCGATTTGAAAAATGCACCCTGGTCAGCCTTGCGCTGCGCATCGGTCAATGTGTTGCAGGCTGCATACAGACGCTGATTCATCCAGCTGTTGTAGCGCGCCAAAAAGCGGTAGTTGTCAATGAACGAAGTTGTCATGTTTGCACATCCCTGTTAATCATTTTCAGCATGTATCTGCGCGTCATGTTAGCCAGAGCCGCTTGACCCATACACTGCGCAATATGAATACAACGCAACATTCTCGCGGCTTTGCAGCTGCCGAATTCAGGGCTTCAAATTTATGTCAGCTCAGTTTGATCGGTGTGGCCTGCTTTTTTTATGCCCTGACTGCTACTGCGCAAGTCGCACCGCCACAAGTGCAGACTTGTCCTGCTGATGTCGCGAAAGGCAGCCAGTGCATGACAGGACGCGACAGCGCTGGTGCGCACTATTGGCTGGTGATGCCGCCAAACTGGAACGGCACACTGGTGGTGCATGCCCATGGCGGGCCTGAACTGGGCATACCGAAGCCCGAGCGTGCCACCGAGGACGCGACACGCTGGGCTGTCTGGTCACGCGCAGGGTATGCGTATGCGGGCTCAGGCTTCAGGCAGGGCGGTGTGGCCGTGCGCAGCGCTGCTGAAGACACCGAGCAGGTACGCACACTGTTTGTGGCGCAGTGGGGTCAACCCAAAGTCACTGTGCTGCACGGGCAATCATGGGGTGCAAGTGTGGCCGCCAGAACGGCTGAAATTTTTACCACAGCCGTTAACAACAAGCCAGTCTATGAGGCGGTGCTGCTGACCAGCGGTGTGCTGGGCGGCGGTTCGCAGTCATACAACTTTCGGCTTGATCTACGGGTGATTTATCAGGCGGTTTGCAACAACCACCCAAAGTCCGATGAAGCTGCCTACCCACTGTGGCAAGGTTTGCCCTTGAGCAACACTTTGACGCGCGCCGAGCTGGCCACACGGGTCGATGCCTGCACCGGTATACGCCAAAAGTCAGCCGACCGCAGCGCCGCCCAGCAG
>JAYVEE010000476.1:0-2228 GCA_043749005.1 Polaromonas sp.
AACTTGAACATGACACGAGCCCGGCGAATTGGAGGTGTGTCAGCCCAAGCCGGGAACGCGGCTTGGGCTGCTGCCACAGCTGCATCAACGTCGGAAACATTAGCCAGCGACACGTGGCCTGTAGTTGCGCCCGTTGCAGGATTAAATACGGGCTGGCTCCGGTCTGAAGTGCCAGAAGAAGCCCTGCCATTGACGTAATGACCAATAGCTGGGGCAGTATTTGAAGAGCTGGCAGACATGAAAATCTTTCGTAGTAAAAACGTTTGCAAACAAGATTTGAAGAAAAGCAAACCTGTTGATAAAAACCTAGTTTAATGCGTCGCAGCTTATTCTTTCGTTGCGGCTTGACAAGCCGCACCCAGAAGCAGAGCAGCTTGCTTGATGTAATAATTTACTTTTGCTGCAACCAGTGCGCTATTTAATTAGTAGTACTTTGCACCCGAGATAACTCAACAGCAGCTATTTTTAACACTCAAAAAAAGTTTAATAGCTTTTGCACCCATACCTATGAACAGACACTTCAAACCCAGCGTTACCGTTGCTGCCGTGATTGCTCAAAACTTTGATGGCATCCAGAAGTTTTTGCTTGTTGAAGAAGAGACCCGCGATGGCTTGAAACTCAACAATCCGGCGGGGCATCTAGATCCGGGCGAAAGCCTGATTCAAGCTTGCGCACGCGAGACGTTGGAAGAAACTGCTTTTCACTTTACACCGACCGATGTGGTCGGTATTTACATGTCGCGCTTTCAGCGGGGCAATCTGGCTGAGCCCAGTGGGGTAGAAGACATCACCTATCTTCGTTTTGCCTTTTGCGGTGAGCTGGGCGCGCATGTGGCTGGGCAGGCGCTGGACGAGGGAATTGTGCGAACGGTCTGGTTGACGGCGGATGAGATTCGCGGCTGTGTTGGGCATCACCGAAGTCCGTTGTTGCTGAAGTGCATGGAAGATTATTTGGCTGGGCAGAGGTTTTCTCTGGAATTGGTTCACACTGATGATTCTGTGTTGATTGGTTGATTTGTAGATTGTTTGCTTGGCCAGCTTTGCCGGGCAACCCTCGGCAAACCACTAGAAGGAGAACGCTATAAATTCAATAGCTGCTTACGCCCGTACTAATTGACATATGGGCCTAAAAAACTCCTAAAAAAGCTTTAGAGCTGCCTAAAAACACAACCAACCCGATAATTACTTCATGCCCGCCAATCAAAACCGCAAGCAAAGAGTCGTCGTGGGCCTCAGCGGTGGCGTGGACTCCGCAGTAACTGCTCACCTGCTGAAAAAACAAGGCCATGAGGTTGTGGGCATTTTCATGAAAAACTGGGAAGGCGACGATTCAGACGAGTTTTGCTCATCAAATGCAGATTTTGTTGATGCGGCAGCCGTAGCCGATGTGATGGGCATTGAGATTGAACATGTCAACTTTGCTGTCGACTACAAAGACCGCGTATTTGCCGAGTTTTTGCGCGAATACGAAGCAGGACGCACTCCCAACCCGGACATTCTGTGCAATGCCGAGATCAAGTTCAAAGCGTTTTTGGACCATGCCATGCGCCTGGGAGCTGAAAAAATCGCCACAGGTCACTATGCACGGGTTCGGCAAAATGAATCGACTCACCTTTTTGAACTGCTAAAGGGCCTGGACCCGGCCAAGGACCAGAGCTACTTTTTGCACCGCCTTAACCAGGAGCAGCTTTCAAAAACGCTGTTTCCCGTGGGTGAACTCAAAAAGACCGAGGTTCGGCGCATAGCTGACGAAATTGGTTTGCCGAACGCAAAAAAGAAGGACTCCACGGGCATTTGCTTTATTGGCGAGCGGCCTTTCAGGGAATTTTTAAACCGGTACATTGCCAAAGCACCTGGCCCCATCAAAAGCGACACCGGACGGGTTGTAGGGGAGCATGTAGGACTGAGTTTTTATACGCTGGGCCAGCGTGCCGGGCTGGGGATTGGTGGGGTCAAAGCCAAAGGCGCAGAGCTGAAGGCGCTTCAAGCCAGCGGCCAGCGCGGGGCAGGCGCGCACGAGCCCTGGTTTGTCGCCCGTAAAGACATGGCCACCAACATCCTGTGGGCAGTGCAAGGCCACGACCACCCGTGGCTGCAATCGACCGAACTCACGGCGCAAGATTGCAGTTGGGTGTCAGGCAGCGCCCCCCGGCCTGGCGCAATGGCCGCCAAAACCCGCTACCGCCAGGCTGATGCAGCCTGCCAATTGGTCAAGGCCGACACCACAG
>JAYVEE010000477.1:0-2226 GCA_043749005.1 Polaromonas sp.
ATATAGCAAGCTGTTAGATCGAAAATGGTAAGAAATGCAGTGGCTTTCCGACCAACAGGGAAACTAGAGTTGCTCCTAGATGCGCAGCTCACAACCCCGGGAATCTATGAATAAAAGTAAAACTATCCTGATCGTCACGCTTGTCGCAACCATCATTGCCTTTTTCGCCTTTGATCTGGGGCGATTTTTCACACTCGATTTCATCAAGCAAAGCCAACAGCACTTTGGTGAACTGTACAAAACGCAGCCAGCGCTCGTGATCAGCAGCTTCTTCGCGATTTACGTGGCAGTGACGGCACTGAGCTTGCCTGGAGCAGCGATCATGACGCTCGCTGGCGGCGCGATCTTCGGCTTGGTCGTGGGTACAGTCACCGTGTCGTTCGCTTCTACATTGGGCGCAACATTGGCCTTCCTGGCCGCCCGCTTCGCTTTGGGCGAATCAGTACAAAGGAAATTCGGTGCGCG
The DNA here is from genome assembly GCA_043749005.1 of Polaromonas sp. GTDB lineage: Bacteria > Pseudomonadota > Gammaproteobacteria > Burkholderiales > Burkholderiaceae_C > Polaromonas. The sequence continues at coordinate 466 of JAYVEE010000477.1, forward strand.
CTTGGCTGAAATCAACAAAGGTGTGGAAAAAGAAGGCGCTTTCTATCTCTTCACCCTCCGCCTAGTGCCACTCGTGCCATTCTTCGTGATCAACCTGTTGATGGGTTTGACCAAGATGAAGGCCTGGACTTTTTTCTGGATCAGCCAAATCGGCATGTTTCTGGGCACCATCGTTTTTGTCAACGCTGGTACGCAGCTTGCCAAAATTGATTCGCTCAAAGGCATTCTCTCGCCCAGTCTGCTGGGCTCGTTTGTCTTACTCGGCGTCTTCCCCATCATTGCTAAAAAGATCATTGAAGCGTTGAAAAAACGCAAGATTTATGCGAAGTGGAATCACGTCAAGCCCAAAAGCTTTGACTGCAATATGGTGGTGATCGGTGGCGGCGCAAGCGGTTTGGTATCAGCGTATATCGCGGCGGCTGTGAAAGCAAAAGTCACACTGATTGAAGCGCACAAAATGGGCGGTGACTGCCTCAATTACGGCTGTGTGCCCAGCAAAGCGATCATCAAATCGGCAAAACTCGCCAAGCAAATGCGTACCGCGAGCAACTATGGACTGGTCAATACCACGCCCAGCTTTAGCTTTAAAGCCGTGATGCAGCGCGTGCATGATGTGATTGCCGCGATTGAGCCGAATGATTCCATGGAGCGCTACACCAGCTTGGGCGTCGAATGCCTTGCCGGTTACGCAAAAATTGTGAACCCCTGGACGGTCGAAATCGCCATGAACGATGGCAGTATGAAAGTGCTCACTACGCGCAGTATCGTGATCGCCACGGGTGCTCGCCCCTTCGTGCCACCGCTTCCGGGGATTGAGGAAGTTGGCTACGTGACCAGTGATACGCTTTGGAATACCTTTGCCAAACTCGATGATGTGCCCGCTCGTATCGTGGTGCTTGGCGGAGGCCCGATTGGCTCGGAGCTGGCGCAATCTTTTGCACGCTTGGGCAGCCAGGTCACGCAAGTGGAAATGGCGCTGCGCATATTGATTCGGGAAGATGAAGAAGTGTCGCAGTATGCACTTGACGCACTGCGTGCAGATGGCGTGAATGTGCTCTGCAATCACAAAGCTCTGCGCTGCGAAGCCAGGGATAGCAAAAAATATCTGATGGTTGAATTCGAAGGCAAAGAAATAGCGCTGGAATACGATCAATTGATTTGCGCCGTGGGCCGCACGGCTCGGCTCACAGGCTTTGGCTTGGAAGACATTGGCGTGCCCACCAGCCGCACAGTGGACACCAACGACTACTTGGAGACCTTCTACCCAAACATTTTCGCCGCTGGCGACGTGGCTGGTCCCTATCAGTTCACCCACATGGCTGCCCATCAAGCGTGGTATGCCGCCGTCAATGCACTCTTCGGCACATTCAAAAAATTCAAGGTCGATTACTCCATCGTTCCCGCTGCCACCTTCATTGATCCTGAAGTTGCGCGAGTGGGATTGAACGAAACCGAAGCTAAGGCGCAAAACATTCCATACGAGGTCGTTAAATACGGCATCGACGATCTGGATCGTGCGATTGCCGACAGCGAAGCGTATGGCTTCGTGAAGGTACTTACCGCCCCGGGCAAAGACAAAATCCTGGGCGTAACAATTGTGGGCGTGCATGCAGGCGATTTGCTGGCCGAATATGTGCTGGCGATGAAGCATGGTTTGGGTATGAACAAAATCCTTGGAACCATCCACACCTACCCCACGCTATCGGAAGCGAATAAGTATGCAGCCGGCGAATGGAAACGTGCCCACCAACCGCATAAAGT
>JAYVEE010000478.1:0-2223 GCA_043749005.1 Polaromonas sp.
TGTTAACAATTCGAGCAATTTGGGGTTGGATCCAGGACCGCAGGTCGCAGGCTCTGACCCCGAATTGCGGGTTCAGTTAACCAAGCCAGCTGAAGCCACCTGGCCCAAAGCCAGCATCGTGATTGGAAATCCACCATTTTTGGGTGGCAGTAAAAAACGCCGCGAGCTGGGGGATGCTTACTTTGAAGCGTTAGACACCGTGTTTAAAGGCCGCGTACCCGGCGGGGCGGACCTGGTTTGCTATTGGTTTGACAAAGCCCGCGTTGCGCTTGAAACCAAAGGCCTGGGCGCTGCTGGTTTGGTGGCAACAAATTCGATTCGGGGAGGCGCTAATCGGCAAGTACTTACGAGCGTATGTAAAAGTAGTCGAATTTTTGACGCGTGGAGCGATGAAGGCTGGGTCAATGATGGTGCAGCCGTGCGCGTATCACTCGTTTGTTTTGGCCCGCAAACTTATGCACGATTAAACGGTTGTGACGTGACGTCGATCAACGCGGACTTAAGCTTTACGGCTACCAATGCCGACGTTGTTGACCTGACCACAGCACGAGCCTTGCCAGAAAATTTAGATATTTGTTTTCTCGGACCGGAGAAGAACGGAAAGTTTGATATTTCTGGCCAGCAAGCCCGCCAGTGGATGACTCGTCCCAATGTAAACGGTCTTTCTAGCTCCTTAGTGCTAAAGCCAAGATACAACGGGATTGATTTACAGCGACGATATGGTGACGGTTGGGTCATTGACTTTGGTACTTCAATGAGCGAAGTCGAAGCGTCTGGCTTTGAGAAACCATTTGAGTGGGTTTGCTTGCATGTAAAACCTATCAGGGCAACCAATGCAGATAAAAATCGCCGGGTGAATTGGTGGCGTTTTGGCAGAACAGGGGAGGACTTCCGTGCTGCTACGCGGTCACTGAAGCGGTATCTTGCTATGAGCGCCCACACTAAACATATTGTCTTCTCCTGGTTACCTGCCTCTGTCACGCCTGACAAAGCGTTGGTGGTGGTAGCGCATGAAGAAGACATATTTTTTGGTTTGCTTAACAACCGTTTTCATGAACTGTGGTCATTGCGGATGGGAACTTCGCTGGAGGATCGACCACGTTACAACGCTGGAAATCGCTTTGAAACCTTCCCCTTCCCCGAGTTAAGTCAAAACCAAGCAAATCAGGCGATGGTGGGGTTGGTATCGCGCGCGACGTCAAAAAGGCCAAAGGCCGTCGAGCGCCCGGTGCCAATCCCATTAGCGCTGGGACAGGCAACAGCGAACAATCAACGCACAACCGCAGAGCAAATAGCCAAAGCCGCCAAACACCGGAACGACCTCTGCGAAAACTGGCTAAATCCACCCGAGTGGACGGACCGCATCCCCGAAGTCATCCCGCTGGGCATGACCACCAGCCCCTATCCAGACCGCACACTAGCCAAACATGGGCACGAGAAAGACCTGGCAGATCGCACCCTCACCAAGCTCTACAACCAGCGCCCCGCCTGGCTGGACTCGGCCCACAAAACTTTGGACGCAACAGTAGCCGCTGCCTACGGCTGGGCCGACTACACCGCCGCCATGACAGACGAGGAAATCCTCAAACGCCTGCTGGCGCTGAATCTGGAGCGGGCGGCAAATCAGTAGGTATTTGAAGTGCCGGATCACACCTTTGGCGCGCCTCAACGCCATCAGTGGTCAAATATGACCAAAGAACACTGTTTTTGGGTATTAAAAGTGCCTTTATCCCAATATATACGTGCGCCAGCAGCTCCTGAATAGATAGCGAACAATTTTTAATCAACTGTACCAGCGGCGACCCTTAGCGGCTAAAAACAGGTTTATGTCAAGTTCAGCCAAATCTCATTGCGCCTTAAAAACGGCAAAGAAAACGGGCTGTTGTAGCGTGAGGATACGGGCTCACCTACCGTAGCCATACCGGCCGCAGACAGAGCGCCGCGCAGGGTTTGCAATTTTTCCTCGTACAAGCTTTGCGACCAGCTGCCCGAAAAGCGAATGACCGCCACGCGATTGCCTGGCACTTCACGCAGCTTGACTTTTGCATCTAGTGGCTCCGGCAGCGTGGCTAGCGTGTAGCCTTTGGGCATGACAAACTGAACCAAAAACCCGCCGGGTATGGCCGCTTGAGTGACAGGTGCAGTCATTTCCAGTTTGATGGGTGGCGCGGCTTGTTGCGTCACTGGTGCAGTCATCTCCAGTTTGCGTTCGCCCTTGTTTTT
>JAYVEE010000479.1:0-2218 GCA_043749005.1 Polaromonas sp.
GATGAAATGCGTAATGGGGGCCCACGTTTTGCAGACCGTGAGCAACGTCCCGCGTTTGAAGAGCGCGGCCCGCGCTTGGGCGATGCCGCTTTCCGCGCTCAGCGCGAGGCGTTTGACGCCGCCAACCAGGCGCTTAAAAAGTTGCACGTTCAGGCCCACGGTGAAGTGCTGACCAACGTCATCACCGCGTGGGAAAAACGCGATGCGGCTATATTGCCCAGCGCGCAAGATCTGGGCAAGGTCGTCAGCCCTGCCGTGTTGGGTCATTGGGCGAAAGCAATCACCACGCCGTCAGGCAAAGACGCTGCTGAATCTTTGCTGCGCCTTGAGATGGCTGCGGAAGTCCCTACACCCGCAGAGCACATCAGCGCGCGCCGTATGCTGCAACTGACGCTGCTGACCAAGCGCAACGCCGCTGCGCCGGTTGAAACCTGGGGCGAAGATACAGCCAAAGTGCTGGCTTCAAACTTTGATTCGATGAACGCCCGTCGTGTGCAGACAGTGCTGAAGGTGCTGCTCAAGCGCTGAGCTCTTATTTCTTGTGCTTTTGCATGAAGGCTGGGTAGAGCGCTTCGCACTTGCCCCCTCCTTGACACACTTGAATTCATGCCACATGATGGCATGAATTAATCTACTTTTGTAGTCAAGGAGTCTAAATGCTTAAAGAAGTCGGCTCCAGCGGCCAGATATACCTCGGTAAAAAGTTTGCCGGGCGCCTGTTTGACGTCGTTATTCACGAGGACGAACGCTTTGAGCTTTTCCCCATGAAAGTGGTGCCCCAAGGCAGGCCGTCAGCGGCATTGCTTGAAAGCGCCAGCGCAGCAGGCGGCTGGCTTCCTCCCGGCGGTTATGCGCAATGTTCGCAATGGGCGCTCGACAACCGCGAAGCCCTGACGGCTTATGCGCAACAAATCGACGATGAGGGCACAGCTGCAGAGCAACTCGAAAAATTCTTGGCGCAGTCGTCGTCCGGTAACTAATCAAGCCAGCTCATGCCACGCTTTGACATCTACAAAAACCCCAATCCCAAAGGCGCGCATGCCTTTTACCTCGACATACAAAGCGATTTGGTCACCACGGGCCACCCGCTGGTGCATTCCTTTGCGTACAGCAAAGCCAGGGCAGCCAGTTGTAAACCGTGCGCAAGGCTTGCTCAAAGTACTGGGCGTTAGCTGCCTGCTGGACACGCCCAATTTACTGGCGGTGCCTAGAGGGCTGCTCAAGAGTCCCGTCGACCGTTTGGATGCCTCAGCCCAGGCGCTGGCAGAAGCATCGGTCGAATTCATGTTGCGTGGCTATTGACCGTAAGGCATGAACCCATGACCCCTCAAGATTTCATAGCCAAATGGGGCCCCGGCGGCCCGGCGTTTTATTTGAACGAAGAGCAGGGTGCGCAAAGCCACTTTATTGACTTGTGAGATTTGCTGGGCGTGCCCAAGCCGGGCAGCGAAGACGGCTATTTGTTTGAAAAGCAGTATGCGTCCGGGGAACACACCTTGAGCGTTGAAGCGTTGTGTAGGAGGATCGTGTCCACGAAGAATTTAGCGTGGATACATGGACACATTTGTAAATCAGGGACACGGTCGACGCCGTAGGCGACAGTACAGTGGCGAATTCAAGCGAGATGCTGTCTCTGCCTGCTTGGCCCCGGGCGTATCGATGGCTTCGGTGGCGCTTGCCAATGGACTGAACGCGAACGTATTGCGCCGCTGGGTCAATGAACATGAGACCTCAAAGTCCATCGCCTTGGCGACGCCATTGGCCACCTCATTCGCACCCAAGCCCAGTGATGGCAAGTCGTCACAGCCGACTCCCTCACCAGCATCCGTACCTGTACCTTTACCCGCCTTCATTCCCGTCGAACTTGGGCACGAGGCAGCCCCTGTTCAAGACATCAAGATAGAGCTGCGCACCGGCTCTGTTCTGCTCAATATCACTTGGCCGGTATCGGCTGCTGTTCAATGTGCGGCATGGGTTGCAACCGTCATCCGATGATCAGGATTGACGCGGTATGGCTGTCCACCGTGCCCCTAGATATGCGAGCCGGCACGGACACGGCGCTGGCCCGTGTGGTGGGTGTATTCGGTGCTGCTCACCCGCATACGGCTTACCTCTTTGCCAACCGGCGCGCCAACCGCATGAAGGTGCTGGTGCATGACGGCATTGGCATCTGGCTGGCAGCTAGGCGACTGCATCAGGGGCACTTCGTCTGGCCCCA
>JAYVEE010000480.1:0-7592 GCA_043749005.1 Polaromonas sp.
TTCGCTGACGCATAGTGCAACAATTCGCCCGGAAAATGAATTTTCAGCAATTTGTACTTCTGCCCGTAGCTCAGTTGGATAGAGCATCAGCCTTCTAAGCTGAGGGTCACAGGTTCGATCCCTGTCGGGCAGACCAAAATTGACCTTTTCGGCCGATTTCCAGAAATATTTATAGCGCTAGGTCAATAAATACGAGGGTTAACAGCTCACGATTTAGTAGCGGTCAAAAAATTTGAATCTGTGACTATTGCATCCGTCAGCTAATTGCAAGTCACTTGCCCATAATTATGAATTCAGTTTTTAGCTTTATTCAATAAGTATCGAGACACAACACATGCAAACCCAAGCCATCAGCTACGCCGATTTTCACAAGCAGTCGATTGATCAACCCGATGCCTTCTGGACTGAGCAGGCCAAACTGATTGACTGGTTTATGCCTTTTCAACGTGTTTGTAACTACGACAACCCGCCATTTGCACATTGGTTTGAAGGCGGTAAAACTAACCTGTGTCACAACGCCGTTGACCGCCACCTTGCCACGCGCGGTGACCAGGCGGCGCTGATTTACGTGTCAAGTGAAACGGGCGTAGAAATGATCTACAGCTTTAATCAGCTGCACCTCGAAGTGCAGCGTATGGCCGCCAGCTTGAAGGCCATGGGCGTGGTGCAGGGAGACCGGGTGTTGATCTACATGCCCATGATTGCTGAGGCCGCCTTTGCCATGCTGGCCTGCGCGCGGATTGGTGCGATTCATTGTGTGGTGTTTGGCGGTTTTGCCAGTGGTTCGCTGGCGTCGCGCATAGATGACGCTACGCCCAGGGTGATTGTCAGTGCCGATGCGGGCTCGCGTGGCGGCAAGGCGTTGGCGTACAAGCCGCTGCTTGACGCGGCCATTGCCCTGTCAACTCACAAACCCGAAGCTGTGCTGCTGGTTGACCGTGGGCTTGCGCCCATGGACATGACGCCTGGCCGGGACCTGCGCTGGGCTGACCTGCGTGCCAAGTACATGCACGCGCAGGTGCCGTGTGAGGCACTGGATTCCACCGCCATCAGCTACACCATCTACACCAGTGGCACCACTGGCAAACCCAAGGGTGTGCAGCGTGATACGGGTGGTTACGCAGTAGCGCTGGCCGCCAGCATCAAGCATATTTTTGATGGCAAGGCAGGTGAAACTTACTTTTCCACCAGCGACATTGGCTGGGTCGTGGGCCACAGCTACATCATTTACGGTCCGCTGATGGCCGGCATGGCCACCATCATGTATGAAGGTCTGCCGACTCAAGGCATGGACGGCCGGCCCAACGGCGGTATCTGGTGGAGCCTGGTTGAAAAGTACAAGGTGACAGCCATGTTCAGCGCGCCCACGGCGGTGCGGGTGCTTAAAAAGCAAGACCCGGCACTGCTTAAAAAATACGATTTGTCCAGCCTGCGTGCTTTGTTCCTCGCCGGCGAGCCACTTGATGAGCCCACAGCCCGGTGGATCAGCGAAGGCCTGAGAGTACCCATCATTGACAACTACTGGCAGACCGAAACTGGTTGGCCACTGATCACCTTGATGACCAGTTCGACCAGCGGTATCGCGAAAAAAATGCCCAAATTCGGCAGCCCTGGTATACCGATGTACGGCTACCGCGTGAAAATATTGCATGAAACCACGGGCCAAGAACTTACCCAGCCGAATGAAAAAGGTGTGGTCGTTATCGAAGGCCCCACGCCGCCAGGTTTCATGCAAACCATCTGGAAGGACGATGCCCGCTTCGTCAACACCTACTGGAAGAGCGTGCCCGGCAAGATGGTGTACAACACTTTTGACTGGGGCATTCGGGATGAAGACGGCTATTACTTTATTCTGGGCCGCACTGATGACGTAATCAACGTTGCGGGCCACCGCCTGGGCACGCGCGAAATTGAGGAAAGCATTTCTGGCCACACGTCGGTCGCTGAAGTTGCGGTGGTGGGCGTGGCCGACACGCTTAAAGGGCAGGTGGCGATGGCCTTTGTGGTGCCCAGAGATTCTGCCTTGTTGAGCGACGATGCGGCAGCATTAAAACTTGAAGGCGAAATCATGAAGCGGGTTGATGGTGACCTGGGCGCAGTGGCGCGGCCATCCCGTGTTCGATTTGTCTCAGCCCTGCCCAAAACCCGGAGTGGCAAACTGCTGCGCCGTGCCATACAGGCAGTGTGTGAAGGGCGTGATGCGGGCGACTTGACGACGATGGATGACCCGGCGGCTTTGCAGCAGATTCGCGACAGGCTGGCAAGCTACTAGGGTAAGTCAGGATGTGAACCGGACTGGTTCATCCATAAAATATAAGTTAACGCTTATATAAAGAATCGAGACAAAACATTGGCCATTGCTCTATCTGAACAAACCCGCGTGTTTGAACTGGCCGCAGAGCTGTTTGGCGTGTTGTCGACGCCGATACGCCTGCGTATTTTGAGTGCCTTGTGTGAACGTGAAAAGTCCGTCAACGAGCTGTTGCTCGAGATTGACACCACGCAGCCCAATTTGTCGCAGCACCTGGCGGTGCTGTTTAAAACCGGCGTGTTGGCCAAGCGCAAAGATGGCACGCAAGTGATTTACCGGGTGCAAAGCGAAAAGGCTGTGGCCCTGTGCCGCAGCGTGTGTACGCAGATTGCCATTGAGATGGACGAACCCGATACGGTGCCCGATGGCCAGGGACTCAGCCCCCGTTCACCGGTGATGGCTTGATGAGCATGCTGAATCGATTCATCCAGCGCGCGCCAGAAAACTTCTTGTCTGGTGAACAAATCAACGACCTGAAGGCTGGCCGACGCGGCTTTCTGGCGGGCGCTTTCGCCGCAGCAGCGGCCAGCATGTCTGCCCATGCGCAAACACCAGATGGCGATCCCAATATCCTGATTTTGCCCGTGCACAGCAAAGGCCTGGGCCAGAGTGTTGCGTCGCGGCCGTATGGCCTGCCAAGCGCGTTTGAAAAAAATTTGCAGCGCCGGGAAAGCCCGGGCCTGACCCGCGTGGGTGCGGCCAGCGTCAGCTTTGCGCCGCTGCAATCGCTGTTCGGCATCATCACGCCCAGTGGACTGCATTTTGAACGCCACCATCAGGGCTGGTGGGACATTGACCCTTCAAAACACCGCCTGATGATCAATGGCTCAGATGACTCCCTCATCAAGCGACCGATGGTGTTTGACATGGACTCACTCATGCGCCTGCCCAGCGTCAGCCGCATGTGCTTTATTGAGTGCGGCGCCAACACCGCGATGGAATGGAACAACACCGCCGTACCCACCGTGCAATACACGCACGGCATGCTGAGCTGCAGTGAATTTACCGGTGTGCCACTCATTACTCTGCTGGAGATGTGCGGGGCTGACTTGAAGCGTGGAAAATTCGTATTGGCTGAAGGCGCTGATGGTTCGGGCATGACGCGCACCATCCCCATGAGCCTGATTCAAAGTGGTGAAGTGCTTGTGGCTTACGGCCAGAACGGCGAAATGCTGAGGCCTGAAAACGGCTACCCGCTGCGCCTTGTTGTGCCCGGCATTCAGGGTGTGAGTTGGATCAAGTATTTACGGCGCATCGAGGTTGGCGACATGCCTTACGCCGCCAAAGACGAGACACTGCATTACGTCGATCTGATGCCTGATGGCACGCACCGTCAGTACAGCGGCATTCAAGAAGTTAAAAGCGTCATCACCTCGCCCAGCGGCGGGCAGGTGGTGCTGCAAAAAGGATTTCACAGCATCACTGGCCTGGCATGGAGCGGGCGCGGCAAGGTGAAAAAAGTCGACGTGTCTATCGACGGTGGGCGTAACTGGAAGATTGCACGGCTTGAAGGCCCGGTGCTTTTAAAATGCCTGACCCGCTTCAACACCGATTTTGTGTGGGACGGCAAGCCCGTCATCCTGCAAAGCCGGGCCACTGACGATACCGAGCACATTCAACCGATTTATCAAGCGCTGCGGGCAGTGCGTGGTGGCCGAAGCATCTATCACAACAACGCCATTCAGTCGTGGCAGTTGAGCGAGAACGGCGAGGTAAAAAATGTTCAGGTCGGTTAACTTCATCTCGCTGTGCTTATTGCCGTTGCTGGCTTCAGCTCAAACAGCAAAATACCCCAATATAGGCCGCACCGCCACGCCGCAAGAAATTAGGGCTTGGGACATTGACGTGCGGCCAGACTTCAAAGGCCTGCCCAAAGGGCAGGGCAGTGTGCAGCAGGGTGAAGTGCTGTGGGAGGCGCAATGCGCGTCATGCCATGGCCACTTTGGCGAGTCAGCAGAGGTCTTCACGCCAATTGCTGGCGGTGTGACGCCTGATGACATGGCTACCGGGCGGGTCCGAGGTCTGTTGCCGGGCCAGAACCAGCCCCAGCGCACCACGCTGATGAAGCTGTCGACGCTGTCAACGCTATGGGACTATATAAACCGCGCCATGCCCTGGAACGCACCCAAATCATTGAGCCCCAACGAGGTTTATGCAGCGGTGGCCTACACCTTGCATTTGAACAACGTCTTGCCAGCCGACTTTGTGCTGAGCGACAGCAACATTCGGGACGTGCAGGCCCGGTTGCCGAATCGCAACGGCATGACCACAGCTCACAGCCTGTGGCCGGGCCAGGAATTTACTGGTAAGACCGTCAATTTGTCCAGATCTGATGTTCAGGGTTCAAGCTGTATGGTCAACTGTGCTGTGTCAAAGACAGTTATCAGCACCCTGCCTGACCATGCGCGCAATTCCCATGGCAACCTGGCTGAGCAGTCCCGCGACATCGGCCCCAGCCGGGGGGCTGAAACGTCAGGCTCCAGCGACCTTAAAACGGCTCAAAACCGCCAAAATAATGGCTCAAATGTGGCTCCAGACCAAATAATAAGTGTGCAAATGGCTCCTGAAAGCATAGCAAATACGGCCTCAGGCGTATCGCTGGCTGCGATTCAGCCGATGCTCGATAAAAACGCCTGCACGGCCTGCCACGGCATGAACACCAAGCTGGTTGGGCCGTCGTTCAAAGACATTTCGGCGCGTTACAAAACAGCAGACGGTGCGGTCAACCTGCTGTCGGACAAAATCAAAAACGGCAGTCAGGGGGTTTGGGGCTCAATTCCCATGCCCGCGCAGGCCTTGAGTGTGCAGGAATCAGCCCAAGTTGCACAATGGCTGGTCAACGGTATGCCGCCCTAGGAGTTACTGTTTGGTGCGTATTTATATTTTTGTGTCAGCTTGAGTAGCGTCAGTTTTTGTATTGAAGGAGATAAACATGGAACGTCGTGATTTTTTAACCCGAAGCTCGGGTGCAACAGCAGTCGCAATTGCGGCAGCAGCAGGTTTGCCCGTGGCGCATGCCCAAACTACTGTGGTAAACGCCCCGGGCTGGAACAAGGCCGCTTTTGACAGCAAGTCCCTAGCTGATGCTGCCAAAGCCATGGGTGCCACCAGCGCCCCGGTAGAAAGCAAGGACTTGATGCTGCGCGCCCCGGAAATTGCTGAAAACGGCAACGTGGTTCGAATTGGCGCGCAAAGCAACATTGCAGGCACCACGCAAATCGCCTTTGTGGTCGAAAAAAACCCCAGCGCGCGGGCCGCCAACTTTGACATCATGGCCGGCACAGATGCCAACGTGGAGACCAACATCAAGATGGGTCAGTCGTCCAACGTGTATGCACTGGCCAAGGCGGGTGACAAGTATTACTACGCCGTCAAGGAAGTCAAAGTAACGCTAGGCGGCTGCGGCGGTTGATGCCGGCAAACCCGTAAAGATCAGGAGAAAAAACATGTCAGATCCAATGAGAATCCGGGCCCAGGCCCAAGGCGACAAAACCACCGTGCGTGTGCTGGTCAGCCACGAAATGGAAAGCGGCCAGCGCAAGGACGCAGCCGGTAAAACCGTTCCGGCCTGGTTCATCCAGTCCATCAGCACCACCTGGAACGGCAAGCCCGTCATGAGCGCGCAGTGGGGTACGGCCGTGTCAAAAAACCCGTTCATGCAGTTCAGCTTCAAGGGCGGCAAAGCAGGCGATAAAGTTGCCGTGACCTGGGTGGACAACCGGGGCGACAAACGTACCGACGAAGCTGTGGTTTCCTGAAATCCCATGAAAAAGTTTTTGCCAATATTGGTCCTGGGCTGTGTCGCGGTGGCGCTAAGCCCAATAGTGCTTGCGCAGAAAACCACCGCTGAAGGCATTGCTGAATACCGTGCCATGCTGGCCGACGGTAACCCGGCCGAGCTGTATGAGGCCAAGGGCGAAGGCCTGTGGAAGCAGGCGCGTGGCCCCAAAAATGCGTCGCTTGAAAAGTGCAATTTGGGCAAGGGGGCCGGTGTGGTCAAAGGTGCATTTGTCGAGCTGCCACGCTTTTTTGCAGACACCCAGCGGGTGCAGGACCTCGAGTCGCGCCTGCTCACCTGCATGGAGCAACTGCAAGGCTTCAATGCCATTGAGATTGCCAAGACACGGTTTGGCGATGGTGAACAGAAAACCATGGAATCGCTGGTGGCTTACATCTCGGGTGAGTCGCGCGATATGAAGTTCAATCTGCCGCAAAACCATGTCCAGGAAAAGCTGATGTACGAAGTCGGCAAAAAAGTGTTTTACCTGCGCGGCGGGCCGATGGATTTTTCGTGCGCGTCCTGCCATGGCGAAGACAACAAGCGCATTCGCCTGCAAGACCTGCCCAACCTGACCAGGCAACCCGGCGCCAGCACAGGTTTTGGCTCATGGCCTGCCTACCGCGTGTCAGCAGGTGACTTGTGGAGCATGCAGCGCCGCCTGAACGACTGCTACCGCCAGCAGCGCTTTCCGTACCCTGGCTATGCGTCGGATGTGACGATCGCGCTCGGCGTGTACATGGGTGTGAACAGCAAGGACGGTGTATCGACTGCGCCTGCCCTGAAACGTTGATTGAATAACATGACAAAAGCCTACGTAAAGCTAGCTGCCATAGCCGCTGCACTTTTGGTCGCGGGTTGTGCCATGGCCCCCAGCGCTCAGGATGTTGAACTTGCCACCAGCCAGGCCATGAAAAGCTCCTTCATAGAACAGGGCGATGCCAAACTGGACCGTCTGGTACTGGACGCATCCAACCAGGCCTGCTCGGACGCACAAGACAAATCAGTCGATGAAAAGCTGGCCAAATCGATTGAAGAAGCCAACCTGAAAACCGTGAAGTTTCCGGCGGACGGCCAACTGCTCGGCAACTGGGCTGATGGCGAAAAAATTGCCCAAAATGGTCGTGGCCTGACCTGGACCGACAAGGTAGCGGACACCAACGGCGGCAGCTGCTACAACTGTCACCAGATCAGTAAAACCGAGTTGTCTTATGGCTCTTTGGGCCCGAGCCTGTACAACTACGGCAAGCTGCGCGGCGTGGCGGACCCTACCGCAGCAGCCTCCAAACCCATCGTTGACTACACCTGGGGCAAGTTGTGGAACAGCAAGGCCTACAACGCCTGCTCCGGCATGCCGCGTTTTGGCCATGCCAATATCTTGACGATGGAGCAAATCAAGGACGTAATGGCGCTATTGCTGGACCCCAAATCGCCAGTAAACCAGTAAAACGCTAGAAAAATGCCATTACAGGCCTTTTTTTAGTATGTTTTATGCCTCTAGCC
>JAYVEE010000481.1:0-2217 GCA_043749005.1 Polaromonas sp.
GATGGTTCTGCAGGCGGCGAGCAAAAGTGCTGATGATCTGCTGCTTGGTCAGGCCGTTGCCACGCGTGCCGCGTACCGCCAGGATAAACGGGAAGTCAAATTTGGCGTTGTAATCTGTGTTCAGTTGTTGAATGGTGGCAAATTCTTCGCTGCTGCATTGCGTCAGGCCAGCGGTTTTTTGTTCATGTGCAGATTCAGTGGTCAAGCTTTGGCTGACCATCGCCTTGCCCGCCAGCTCGGGGTGGGCGCGTATCAGGTCAATTTGCGCCTGTCTGCCTGCATTTTTCAACACTACTGTCATGGCGTGCTTTAAATGCGCCAGTGACTGAAACGGTCTTGCTGCCAACGCTTTTTCAGCTATCCATGGCGAGTGTTCGTACAGGCCGTCCAGTAGTTGCAGGGCTTCAAGCCGTGACGCATTGTTAATTTGATCAAGCGTGATGTTCATGTGTTGTTTGCCATAAAAGGATGTGTGGTTTGCCAGTGCTGTGCAATATCAACACGGCGACTTATCCACACATGATCGTGCTTTTCAATATGGTCCAGAAATTTTTGCAGGGCGGTGATGCGACCCGGCCTGCCTAACAAGCGGCAGTGCATGCCAATGCTCATCATTTTGGGGCGGTCAAGCCTAGCAGGATCGCCTTCCGCATACAGCGCATCAAAGGTGTCACGCAAGTAGATGAAAAAATCCTCTGCCTGAGCAAAACCCTGGGCTGATGAGAAGCGCATGTCGTTGGCATCCAGCGTGTACGGCACGATCAGGCGCGGCACTGTTGTTTGATCAGTGCGCCGAACCGTAGTCCAAAACGGCAGGTCATCGCCGTAAGAGTCACTGTCGTAGGTGGTGCTGCCTTCGTCGGCCAGCAAGCGGCGGGTGTTGGGGCTATCGCGCCCGGCATACCAGCCTGACGGGGAAACACCTGTAAGATTTTTAATCGTATCAAGCCCAAGGCGCATGTGCTCGCGCTCCGTCGCTTCTTCAATCTGCTGGTAGTTGATCCAGCGCCAGCCATGGCAGGCGATCTCGTGGCCGAGTTCGACAAATGCCTGAGCCACGTCTGGCGCGCGCTGCAAAGCCATGCCCACACCAAATACGGTCAACGGCAGGTGGCGCCTTTCAAACTCTCGCAAGATGCGCCACACGCCTGCGCGTGATCCGTATTCGTAAAGGCTTTCCATGCTCAAGTGCCTGTCGGCAAAGGCGCTCGGGTTAAACATTTCAGATAAAAATTGTTCTGATGCTGCATCGCCATGCAGCACCGAGTTTTCACCACCTTCTTCGTAATTCAACACAAACTGCACGGCAATACGCGCTTGACCGGGCCACTGAGCGCGTGGTGGGTTGCGGCCATAGCCAATCAAATCACGCGGATAAACAGAGTTTTCAGGATAGTCGGACATGGGCTTGAAATAAGGCGAGGATCAGTATCTGCTTGGTTGACAGCTATCATCCGACAAATTATCAGCGACGCCATGGGCTGTTTGAGCTGCAATTTGTTATGACCTCTATTTGATTTACCTTGAAAGATGCAACATGGGATTGAGCACACATGTACTGGACACCATGCGCGGCATCCCAGCACGCGGCATGGCAGTTTGTTTTTACACCACTAGCGGCGACCAGGCAACCCTGGTCAAGCAATTTGATTTAAACCATGATGGCCGCAACCCCGATGGCTTGCTTTACGACAACGCTTCTTTGAAAGTGGGCACGTACAGGCTGGTGTTTGACGTGGCAGCTTATTTCAAGGCGCAGGGCGTCGTTCTGCCTGAGCCTAACTTTTTGAACGCGGTCACGATTGATTTTGGTGTGGCAGATGTCACTGCGCATTACCACGTGCCGCTGTTGGTCAGCCCCTGGAGCTATTCCACCTATCGCGGAAGTTAGCGCAGGGCTCAATCCTGTCCTTCGGTGAGCGTATCCAGCTGAAACTTGCCGCTTTTATGCCACAGCCAAGTATCTGTGTACACAACTTTGCCCATGCGTGAAGGCGCTGGAAAAGGCGCCGCGCTGCGAACAGTCCGTTCAATTTCAGCCACCACTTCAGGCGCATGCCTGGGCGCGCGCATCCAGTCCAGGCGGCTGATGCGGCCAACACGATCAATCTCAACATTAAGCACACCAACCGCGTACAGCAACGGCGGCATTCTGCCTTTAAAAATTCGATCAGTATTCAACCCATAGAGGTGCGTTGCGCCATCGCTGCGGTAGGC
>JAYVEE010000482.1:0-2214 GCA_043749005.1 Polaromonas sp.
CGAGCCCAAGTGGCTGCGCTGCCAGACGCTGCACAACGGCCAAAAACACAGCGTCCTGGCTTTGGCATTTACCCTGTCAAAACGCAGCCCTGACCACACTGGCGAGTTGACCCACGAGGTGTACCGGAAAATTTTTGCCGAGGCTTCAGGCCGCTACGGCAGCACGCGCGACTATGCACAACTGACCTACGACGGTTTGCGCAAGGTTGGCATACATGACCGGGCACTGGGTGAGTTGCTCAAACAAGTTTGTGACTGAGCAAGAAGGCTTCAGCACGCTGAAGGTCGTCCAGCGTGTCCACATCCAACACGCAGCCCGCATCATCGACGTCAATCAATGCTATTGAATCAGTAGCATTTCGCGCCCGTATTAATTGGGATGCACCTTGATTGCCTTGTAAATTAAGCAGTTCTGAAGTACATTCAAGGCCAAAACGCACCGGGTGGCCGCGCTGGCCCTGATGCATCGGCACGGTGATGGCGCAGGCTGGCGCAAAGGCAATACTGCGTAAGGTGCTGGGGCTGATCAGCGGCAAATCGGCAGGCAAGATCAACCAGGCGGTTGCGCTCGGTGTAGCTCTGACACCCGCTGCAATCGAGTCTCCCATGCCGGGCCGACCTGCATCAGGCGTCACTACGTGGTACGCCAAACCGCTGGCCTTGACAGCATCAAGCACATGGTCGATCACGCGCTTGCCTGCCAGCAAGGCCTGCAGTTTATGGGTTGTCCCGCCAGACGCAGCGAAGCGCTCGCCGCGGCCTGCGGCTAAAACTATCACGACAGGACCGGTCTGAAAAGAGGACATGTTGGGGAGGCAGGATCGGTTGATGCCCAATCTTTATACTCGAAATATGACCGACCCAACACCCCATGCATCGTCCATAGCCGACCTGCGCAAGAGCTATGAGCGCGCAGAACTCAATGAACAGGCTTCGCAAGTTGACCCCCTTGCACAATTCGACCAGTGGCTCAATGAGGCTATTGCGGCACAGGTACCTGAGCCCAACGCCATGACGCTGGCCACAGTAGGCAGCGACTTGCGGCCCTCAATCAGGGTGGTGTTGATCAAGGGGTTCGATGCTCGCGGCATTGTCTGGTACACCAATTACGCCAGCCGTAAAGGGCAAGAGCTGGCGGGCAACCCGTACGCAGCATTGCAGTTTCATTGGGTTGAACTGGAACGCACGGTTCGCATTGAAGGCCGGGTTGAAAAGGTTTCCGGAGAAGAAAGCGATGCGTACTTTCATTCGCGACCGCTTGACTCACGTATCGGTGCCTGGGCCAGCCCGCAAAGTGAGGTGATCTCAAGCCGTGGCGTACTGGTGGCAAATGCGGCGCTGTACGGTGCCAAATTTTTGTTGCAGCCGCCGCGTCCGCCGCACTGGGGCGGTTATCGCCTGACACCCGATAACTGGCAGTTCTGGCAAGGCCGCCGCAGCCGCTTGCATGACAGATTGCGCTACACGTTGACTACCGACGGTGGCTGGTTGCGGGAGCGCCTGGCGCCTTGAACTGGTGGCCTAAACCACGACGGGTTCATGCGCCAGCATGATGCCAAAACGTTCATACACACTGGTTTGAATCGCCTTGGCCAGCGTCATCACCTCGCCGCCTGTTACCGGGTTTGTGCTGCCGCCGCGATTAACCAGCACCAGCGCCTGGCGTTCGTAGACGCCAGCATTGCCAATGTGCTTGCCCTTCCAGCCGCACGCATCAATCAGCCAGCCGGCAGCCAACTTGACTGAGCCGTCAGCCAGCACGTAATGAACAATTTTGGGTTCACGCGCGATGATGTCGGCGCATTGCTCGGCAGTGACAGTCGGGTTTTTGAAAAAGCTGCCCGCATTGCCCAGCACCCGCCAATCAGGCAGCTTTGCACGGCGAATCTCGCAGATCCACTCATAAATTTGTAGCGCCGTAAGTTCATCAACATTAGCCTGCAGGCGCTTTTTTTCGATATCAGCATAGCCGAGCACGGGCTTCCAGTTTTTCGGCAGGGCAAATCGGACATGGGTGATCAACGCCTTGTCAGCCAGACCAAAACCGCCATTTGACGCATGCTTGAACACCGAGTCACGGTAGCCAAAAGCGCATTGCGCAGCATTCAGGGTAAAGCGCTGGCCGGTGGTTAGGTCAACCGCATCAAGGGAGTCAAAGCGGTCCTGCAACTCAACGCCATAAGCGCCGATATTTTGCACCGGCGACGCGCCCAC
>JAYVEE010000483.1:0-2208 GCA_043749005.1 Polaromonas sp.
TTGCACCCAAATCAATTGGTCTCCAGCCCTGCTTTGATGATGAATTTGCATGAAATTCGTTATTGTTCAGTTTCAGTTAGCCGGCCAGCACAGCTTTTACAGCGCTGGATACCTGACCCATGTCGGCCTTGCCAGCCAGGGCGGCTTTGGCTGCAGCCATCATTTTGCCCATGTCACCAGGGCCGCTGGCATTCAGTTCCAGTGCAATGGCTTTGACAGCAGTCAGTACTTCATCAGCTCCTAATCGCGCGGGAAGGTATGCGGTCAACACAGTGATTTCTTGCGCTTCCTTGTCAGCCATGTCTTGCCTGCCACCTTTAATAAAAGCCTCTATGGAGTCTTTGCGCTGCTTGATCATTTTGTCGATGATTGCAATTACTTGCACATCGTCGAGCAATACACGCTCGTCAACTTCCCTTTGTTTACACGCTGCCAGCAGCATGCGGATGGTGCCCAGGCGCTCGCTGTCTTTTGCGCGCATGGCGGTTTTCATGTCGTCGGTGATCTGGTCTTTGAGTGGCATGGTTTAACCTTGAGTGTCCTGAATGCAAAAAACCCGCAGATTTGAATCTTGCGGGCTCTGTGGTGCTGTTGTACGGTTCAGTACAGTTTTTTCGGCAACTGCATCGCACGAATGCGTTTGTAGTTGCGCTTGACGGCTGCCGCCTTTTTGCGCTTGCGCTCAGCGGTTGGCTTTTCATAAAACTCACGTGCCCGCAAGTCGGTCAGCAGGGCAAGTTTCTCAATCGTGCGCTTAAAGCGGCGCAACGCGACATCAAAAGGTTCGTTATCTTTTACGCGAATGGTCGTCATTGTTCAAAAAGTCCAAAATTGTGCACCTGAGAACCCGTGAGTTCTTTAGCTATGCGATTTGATCAGAATCAAGCAAGATGCGGGTTTGCTAGCAAAGTCTGCAAGTATAGCAGTCATGGGGCGTAACAGGGGGGCGCAGTGATCACAGAATTGAACATTGGTTACTTGCGTCAGGCGTATGCGGCAGGAGGGGATTCTTTGCTGCGTGTCCTGCGCAGGCTCTTCACTGACTTTCGCAGATCAACTGGGTACACCGCCTTTTTGCCTGATAGACCTCTTACACCCATACTATTTTCGAGAAACAGACGCAAATTACTAAGCATTACCTGCCAACGCATTTCCACAAGCAAACCCGCTGCCCCAAGCCCACTGAAAGTTGTACCCGCCCAGCCAACCCGTCACGTCCACGACTTCGCCAATGAAGTAGAGGCCGGGTTGTTTTGATTCCATAGTTTGCGACGACAGGTCTCGGGTGTCTACGCCGCCTGCAGTGACTTCGGCTTTCCTGTAGCCTTCGCTGCCGTTGGGTGTTATTTGCCAGTCGGCCAGACTTTCAGCCAGTCCAGCCAATGCCTTATCGGTTGCATCGCAGACAGGGCGCTGCAATGCGGCGTCTGTGCTGGCCCAGGCATCTGCCAGTCGGCCGGGGACGACGCTGGCCAGTTCGTTCGCAATAAGTTTTTTGGAGCTTGTTTTGGCGCGTAAAAGTATTTCAGACAGATTAAGGCTGGGCGCCAAATTGATTCGCAGACTTTGCCCTTGACGCCAATAGCTCGATATTTGCAGCACGGCCGGGCCGCTCAGCCCTTTGTGGGTGAAAAGCAGGTCTTCAGCGAACGCTGTTGCTTTTTTACGTTGCTTGGGCGTGGCGTCCGTAGTTCCGGTTTCAATTTGCACCGGTAACGCCAAGCCTGCAAGCTGCGCAAAAGGCAGCCAAGCAACGCCGTCAAAAGTCAATGGCACCAAGGCGGCCCGGGGCTCCACCAGCCTCAAACCAAACTGGTTCGCTATGCGGTAGCCAAAATCAGTTGCACCGATCTTGGGAATAGACAAACCGCCTGTGGCAATGACCAGTTGCGGTGTTTCAATCTGCCCCCGATCAGTATCAATTTTATAGCTGTCTGCGCCTGTTTTTAGGGGGCTAGAGGCATTATTCATACCTGAATGCAGTACCTTTTTAACGCTGCAAGGTTGCCAGCGCTCTACATGACCGGCTGCACACTCTGCCAGCAGCACATTGATGATGTCCTCAGCCGAACGGTCACAAAACAGCTGGCCTTTGTGTTTTTCATGAAATGGCACGTTGTACTTTTGCAGCAGTGCCATGAAGTCTTGCGGCGTGTAGCCGGCGAGTGCCGAGCGACAAAAGTGCGGGTTTTCGCTTAAAAAGTTGGC
>JAYVEE010000484.1:0-2207 GCA_043749005.1 Polaromonas sp.
TTCACGGGCTGGTTGCTGTCGCCGATGCTGGCGGCCGCCGCCATGAGCCTGAGTTCGGCCTCAGTGATTTTTAATGCACTTCGTCTGCGCAATGAAAAAATTGGATGAGCGCAAAAAAATACTGGCGCCGAAGCGATCAAGCAAGGCGCAGGATGGACTCGAGGTTTTGTGGAATTGATCCTGCCCACAGCGACTCCAATAAATCGCAGTTGACCTCAAGTGCAGTAACGAACACAAGATGGCATCACGGAACGGCCCTAGCCTAATGTTCAACTGTCAACTTGCCACCTTCACGAAAGAAAGTCAATGACTAATCAACTTCATCAAACCTGCATTTCTGCCTGTTACGCCTGTGCCACCGCCTGTAATCATTGTGCCGCCTCGTGCTTGCTTGAAAAAGACGTGCAAATGATGGCGAAATGTATTGCAAGTGATATCGACTGCGCTGAAATGTGTGCTTTCGCCGCGGCCGCCATGGCGCGTGGAAGCCGTCACTCGGCAGCAATTTGCGCACTGTGCGCGGAAATTTGTCAAAGCTGTGCAGAGGAATGCGGTAAGCACGACATGGACCACTGTCAGGCCTGTAGCAAATCCTGTTTGGAGTGTGTCAAGGCCTGTAAAGCGATGTCTTCGGAAGCCTGACCTGCCTTGATTAAGGGCTCATTCACGATTGAAGTGAATAGTCCTGTCCCAAGGGCGCTCAAAAAAACCACCGCATGGTCAGTGCGGTGGTTTTGCTGGGAGAAATTGCTGGCACACCTAGTGAAATACCGAGCTCGATATTTAGCGGTAGAGCAACTTTAGGTTTTTCTCGCCAACGGTAAGCACTGTTTACTTTGCTGGCTGAATATCAGTCACCATGAGTGCACCTCCGACTTTTTCGGCGCTGAACTTCACCTTGTCGCCGGATTTAAGTTTGGTCAGCATGTCTGGGTCCTTGACGCCGAACACCATCGTCATGCCGGGCATGTCAAGGTTTTTGATCTCGCCGTGCTTGATGGTTATTTTTTTGGATTCCATGTCGACTTTTCGAATTTCACCCTCGGTCATCGAAGCCGTGGAAGCCGCTGGTATAGCTGTTTTACCGTCTGGTGCCATCGGTGCGCCAATGTGAGAGGCTGCTTGAGCAACGCCAGCAACCAGCAGTAAGGAGGCGGCAACAATCGGAACTATTTTTTTCATGGTGCTTTCTTTCAAAACCGAATTAAACGAGATGTTTGTCAATGAACTGTGACGGAGTAAACCGATTTGATTCGGTTTGCTTCCAAACGTAATTGCGTCAATGGTCAGTGTTTATTGCGAACATTCTTTGACACTTGCTTGGCACTGGTCACTGTGACAACGCCTTTCATGCCGGCATCGTAATGCCCAGGTTGCAGACAAGCGAAGTTGACGGGTCCTGCTTTGGTGAACTGCCAAACGATCTCACCGGTTTCACCGGGTTTGAGGGTCAACATATTGGCATCAGCGTGTTCCATTTCAGGATTCTTTTTCATAAGTTCGTAGTGTTCCTTGAGTTCCTTTTCAGTTCCCAGCACCATCTCATGGGTGAGTTGACCGCTGTTTTTGACGACGAACCGAACTGTTTCGCCCTTTTTGACGGCCACGCTTGACGGGTTGTAGCGCATCGCATCCAGCATCTCGACATTGACCGTACGTGTCACCTTCGAGCCGAGACCCGCTTTGCCAATCTCGTCGTCGCCATGGCTGTGTCCCCCGGCGTGTGTGCCGGAAGCAAAAGCCGACATTGACATCAACAATGCTGGCGCAACCAGCACAAAGATCATTGAATTTCGAATTTTCATAAAAGTTGTTTTTTGTGGAGGTTTGAAACAATTAGGTTGAAAAATAGATCAGTGCTGCATACCACTCATACCACCCATCCCCTTCATGACCGGCTTGCGCACCTGCACTTCGACTTCCTTAGCGGGCATGTTCTGGGCTTTCATGGTTTGCCCACCCTCACCCGCCATCCGCGCCGGGTTCGGCGTCGCGCCGGTCCACTCATAGGCCACCGTGCCTGCAGGGTGCTTGTACCAACCGGGATCCTTGTAGTCGCCCGCTTTCTGGTCCTTGCGCACCTTGACCACGCTGAACATCCCGCCCATTTCGACGCTGCCAAACGGACCTTCGCCCGTCATCATCCTGGCGGTGTTGTCGGGCAACGGCATGTCCATCTCGGCCATGTCGGCCATGCCGCGCTCGCC
>JAYVEE010000485.1:0-2207 GCA_043749005.1 Polaromonas sp.
CTGGTTTGATACGCGCAATCCAGCGGTCCCGTGCGCCAGGCGGTGTCGAAGTTATAAATTTGCACATGTGGCAAGCCAAGTGCCACAGCAATGTGACTGACACCACTGTCAACACCTACCGCACCCGCGCATTGGGCCAGCTCTTGTGTCAGCGCATCCAACGACAGCAAGGGCAAAACGATGCTGCTGGACAGTTGTGATGCGATCGCCTGGCTGGTCGCCAGCTCTTTGTCATTGCCGTGCACCAGCATGACCTGGTAGCCAGTTTCAGCCAGGCGTTGACCCAGCTCTACCCAACTTTGCAGCGGCCACTCTTTGTCTTGCCGCGATGTACCATGAATGAAAGCCAGCTTTTTTGCTATGTTTTTTGGAGCTGTTTGCGCCCGAATCATTTGGTCTTGAGTCATATTTGATAAGGACGCAAGTGCAAATTCAGCAACTTTTGGAACGCTATAACCCAAAGCACGCGCCGCCAGCTCACGGCCACGCTGCACAGCGTGACTATGCTGCGGTAGCTTGATGGCCACATCAGCCGCCCAGCGGGTGGGTGCCTCGTAGCCCGAATCATCGGTCTGGTTCGCCATCGCGTAGCGCTTGCCGTGCGCTGACAACTTGACCAGCCGCACAACAACAGCAGATTTGGTCAAGCCTTGCAGGTCAATCACAGCGTCGTAACTGTCGGTCTGCAAGTCCGCTTTGAACGCACGCCATTCAATGCGCGTTTGCGCTGACCAAAATGAGGTGCGCCAACGCCGAAGCTCGCACGGGATAATGCGCTGAAGGCCATGAACCTGTTTCAAAAGCGGTGCAAAGGCTTTCTCAACCACCCAGTCAATTTGCGCATCAGGCATGGCTGCAAGGATGTCCTGCACCACAGGCAGCGTGTGCACAACGTCGCCAAGCGACGAAAGTTTGACCAGCAGTATTTTCATGACATCAAAGCAGAAAGACAAAGCAATGGATGTGGTGGTTCTCTCTTCACCAAAAGCAGCCACTGATTCAGCCTTGGCAGGCCGCAGGCGCAGCGCCTACTGAGCGGGCAGCGATGTACACGCTGTGACAAGCGTTGCGGCAACATCGCTAGTGCGCAGAAGCTGCAAAACTCGCATCTGGCTTCACACGTCGCAGCAGTGCCAGCATGTCTGCTTCAATTCGGTGAAGCGCTGCCTCGGTATGTCCTTCAAAGCGCAGCACCAGCACCGGTGTGGTGTTGGATGCACGAATCAAACCAAAACCGTCTGGCCAATCAACACGCACACCGTCTATGGTGTTGACCACTGCTGGCGCTGGAAAGTTAACAGCTTTCATCAATGTATCCACCACAGCATGCGGCTCACCCTCTTTGCACCGAACATTTAATTCAGGCGTGCTAAAACTGGTGGGCAAAGCATTCAGCACCGGTCCTGCATCCGCACCGCGACTGACAATTTCCAGCAATCGCGCACCGGCATAGGTGCCGTCGTCAAAGCCAAACCAGCGCTCTTTAAAAAAGATATGGCCACTCATCTCGCCGCCCAAGGGTGAGTTGATTTCCTTCATCTTGGCCTTGATCAGTGAATGGCCGGTTTTGTACATCAGGGGTACGCCGCCTGCGGCCTCGATCTCGGCAGCCAGACGTTGCGAGCATTTCACGTCAAACACAATGACGCCGCCCGGTACGCGTGAGAGGACATCGCGGGCAAACAGCATCATCTGGCGGTCAGGGTAAATGTTCTGGCCGTCTTGTGTGACGATACCGAGGCGGTCACCATCGCCGTCAAATGCCAGGCCAAGTTCAGCACCTGTAGTTTTCAAGGCGTTGATCAAGTCGCGCAGGTTTTCGGGTTTGCTGGGGTCAGGGTGATGATTGGGGAAATTGCCGTCAACATCGCTGAACAGCTCAACAACTTCACAACCCAGCGCCCTGAAGATGCCGGGCGCCGATGCACCCGCAACACCGTTGCCTGAATCAATGACGATTTTCATCGGACGCGCCAGCTTGATGTCTTCAACAATGCGTTTTGTGTACTCTGCTGTGACGTCATGTTGCGCAACTTTGCCATCTGTGACCAGCGCTGTAACGCCACCCTGCAATTGTTCAGAAAGGGCATGTTTAAGCATGCTGTGATACAGATCCTGTATTTCATCGCCATAAATTGCCTTGCCAGCCAGCACCATCTTGAAGCCGTTGTCATCTTTTGGGTTATGACTGCCCGTGACCTGAATGC
>JAYVEE010000486.1:0-2204 GCA_043749005.1 Polaromonas sp.
ACCACGTAACATTTAGGGTAAGTCAGGCAGGCCGAGAACGAGTGCTGCAGAACAGACAAAAGAACGTTCACGCATTTGTAGTGGCAGAGTCCTATACACGGCTTGATCAGTGCGCACCTGGCACCGCTGAAGTAACGTATAACCCGTACCGTGCTGGATGCTTTACTGTGGCCGGGGAACCGATCTTCTCCGCGCACAGTGTGGTGTTCACAGAGAACAAGTGCTATCTTGCAAGCACATCGAGCGGCTAGTTCAGGTTCCGCAAGCGCTAAATAGAGAGTCTGACATTCAGTCGGCAACTATTCTTTTTAAACTTTGGAGAACTTTACAAAATGAAAACATATCTCGGCATCTCGCGTGACCACTCAGGTTCAATGCACCATATTGCAAGAGCAGCAGCCCGCGACTTCAACGCCACAATCCTCGCTACTCATCGAGCAGCCTCAGCAAACAATATTGAAACAGTCGTCTCCGTCGTTAAGTGCGGTGGTGGTGTGACGCGCTTGGTCACGGCCGTACCAGTTGGGTGCGTGCAGCTTATGGATGAGGGTGCGTATCACACGGGCGGCGGCACACCCCTGTTTGAATCAATTAACGTGTTGATCGACGACATGCTGCGGCTGCCAGACTACGCTGATCCAGAAACCACGTTCATTGTAATGGCGACCACCGATGGTGCTGACACTGGCGCAGGTGGCGGCGGCGGGCGTCTTGCCACTCGTATCAAAGAGCTGCAGAAGACTGATCGCTGGACATTCGTGTTCCGTGTTCCACGTGGTGACGCACGTGATCTGGTTAAACTTGGCATTGAGCCAGGTAACATTTTGGAGTGGGATCAGTCTGATCGCGGTGTTCAAGTAGCCTCGCAGGCAAATGATCAGGCGTTCAGCGATTTTTATACTGCCCGCTCAACTGGTGTGAAGAGCACAAAGACGTTCTACAGCTCCATGAAGGATGTTACAACCGCTGATGTAAAAGCCGTGTTAAAAGACATCAGCGCTGAAGTAAGCCTGTTCCCGGTCTCGTCAAAGGAGAATGGTGTAGCAATTCGTGAGTTCGTGGAAACGCGATTAGCTGGCAAACCAATGGCTAAAGGCGCTGCGTTCTATCAGTTGAACAAGACTGAAGACAAGATCCAAGACTACAAGCTTATTGCAGTTCGTGACCGCACAACGAACGGGATATACTGCGGCGACGCAGCTCGTGACATGCTGGGTCTGCCAAAGTTCGGCGATGCGCGCGTTCGCCCTGGTGATCATGGGAACTTCGATGTGTTCATTCAATCAACAAGCGTGAACCGCAAAGTTGCTGAGGGCACGCAGCTCATGTACTGGGCCGACGTTGGCGTTGCATTCAAAGAAGGCAAGTCAGCCCGATGAACATCACTGGCCCATTCTTCTTTGTAATAGACACCCAGTCTGGCAGGTACGAATGCGGCGCTGGCATGTACGCCGTGCCTAAACTGTACACGCAAGGCTCGGCACTGTCGTTGGTGGGGCGCCGGAACAGGGCTCTGCAGTCGCGTTCAGAGCCACAGACGTGCGCCATGGTTCCAGTGACAATCCAGATTGGTGCGCCGCACACCTGATTTACCAGGTTGTTTAGCCCATCATCGAGGGACCTCAGTGGTCCCTCGACTGTTTCTGGTGCCAACACCGGCAGTTCAGACTTGATCTGAGAAAATAGAGTATAATGTTTAGATGAAACCTATCCTTGTACAGTTCCAGAACGCAATGGCCAGCGGCAGCTATTACCTGACAAATCCAGCTGGTGATTTGTCAGACTGCCCAGAGTTCAAGCCGCACTACTCACCGCAGCAGATGCTGGCAATGGGTGTGTTTGAGGGAAAGTACCTGAACTCATGCGCAGCTGAGTACCCGGCTGAGTGGTTCCAGACTGCAGTCTTGTCCGACGTGCCAGACGAGCGGGTGAACTACTTTAAGCTCAAGTCACGGCTGGCAAGCAGTTGGTGGCATGAAAAGGGGTTGATACACGAGCAGGATCCGCGTGGCTGGTTTGAGTGGTACTGCCGGTTCTGGATGGGCCGCCGCACGGCAGATGATGCACGGCAGATCAAGCGCTGGCGCCAGATCGCCCGGCACTCTGGTCAAGTCTCAAAGAATGGTGCAGGTGATCCAACCAAGCGCGCCCGACAGCGGCAAACCCTGCTGCAGTGGAGCTGGAACCCGTTTCCAGACTGTTGA
>JAYVEE010000487.1:0-2200 GCA_043749005.1 Polaromonas sp.
ATGCCTCAATGTCTGCTTCCGCTGCATTCCAGTCGGCCACCAGCAATGTCGGCTTTAGGGCAGCCAATTCAGAATCCTGGAGTTCCGCTTTGTCGTCGATAGCGGCTCTGGGCCAGTTGCGGGTATTCGCCAATGATCGGTAACTGGAAGCCAAAATTGGCGTTGATCACTGGCCTGGTCAGGTATTCAAATTTCCGTCTTCTCCGATAGTTCCAAAGTATCTTCCGCTTAAATTCTGCGGTACCACACTGTGTTTTCGAGTTTGGCGTGCCCCAAAGGCAATTGGATCGCCCGAATATCTTTTGTACGGCAATGTGAGGAGATTGAACCTCTCATTGAAAGCTTACTCAGCGTCACTCTTAGCGGAATATTTCTATTTCCCTGTTGCTCTGACCTTCACCAATTACGTTTCACACCATTGGGGGTAGACCTTATTCAGTGTTTCCCCAGGTCGAATGCATTGACGTGCGCCTGCCGATAAACTACCAAGGTGTTTTACGCATCACACTTTCTTCAGGAGACATGGGCATGATTACCTTGCACGGCTTTCCGGTTTCAAACTACTACAACAAGGTCAAGCTGGTTTTGTTGGAAAAGGGCATCGCCTTTACCGAGGCGCATGCTCACCCCATGAAAATGACCGGTGACGACAGGGCCGCGTCACCCCTGGGCAAAGTCCCGTTCATCACCACAACCCAAGGCACGCTGTGCGAAAGCCAGGCGATTGTTGACTACCTGGAGGCCGCATACCCCGCGCCCGCATTGTTGCCCGCAGATCCCTTTGCCGCCGCCAAGGTACGTGAGCTGACGACCTATATTGACCTGCATGTGGAATTGGTCGCGAGGCAGCTGTATGCCCAAGCGTTTTTCGGCGGTACGGTCAGCGAAAGCACCCAAACCAGAGTGCGCACCCAGCTAGTCAAAAACATCGCCGCCCTCAAGTCGCTCATCAAATTTGCACCCTACGCAGCGGGTGACACTTTCACCCAAGCCGACTGCGCAGCCTTTGCCAGCCTGCCGCTGGTGGGCATGGCTTGCAAGGCAATTTATGGTGAAGACCTGTTGCTTAGTGGCGGTGTGGACTACAAGGCCTACATCAAAATGATTGGCGAGCGGCCCGCCGCCCAAAAGGTGCTGGCTGACCGCAAAGCAGCCACGGCGCTAACCGCTTCAGCAACCTGATTGCTATGTAAAAAGGAGCTGTTAGCGCTTTACTTTATTTGGATAGAAGCTTATCGCCTACCCAAACACGATAAAGGCAAGGCGGTCGGTCGTTTTAGCGCGATGGGTTGGTTTAGTAAAACCAAGCCAGAAATGCCCGCTGGGTTTTTGATTCCAGTTTGGGTATCGCATTCGTATCGCTCAGTGACAACAATCCCGCCTTCGCACACACCGCCAGCTTGTCCCGCGTATCCTTTGGCCAATGCCAATATCGTGCTGCTGACGCACCTGCATATGGATCGTCCAGGCGAACAACCCGGTATATTCAAAGCACACGCTGCTTCCAACCAAAGGCCTATTAGCGTACCTCGATTTGGCCCTGATTGCCGCCGTATCCATGGAACCTATGCAGACGATGCAAGCTTTCCATCCACGAGCAGCTTTGTGGACCTTCTGTTCGGCAAGCACCGCGCTTTGCGCTACGTTTAAGAGGGCCATCGAAATTGGGACTGTCTACCCGTCAAATCACTTTGACCGCTTATTTTGCTTATGAATCAACGTCGGCTAACGGGCACTGAGATCGTTTAGTACTAGGACCGCTTTGTCGTCGAACGCTCCAATTCTCAAACCGGCGCTTTGGGCCAAGAGCGGTTATCGGCCTGTGACTGCAATCCGGCCAGGCCAAAAATAATTGTCGGGATCAAAGACCGTTTGACCGCTTCAGGCTGATGGCAGATCTTGAATCAATTAAGACGGTCGGACAGCAACCCAACCGTAACCCGAATTCAATTCAGCGGTAAAAGCCAGCAGCCGAGCCTTATCATTTTCAGTGCTCATCATGTAGTAAAAGAGTTGCACCAATAGCTGACACCGCCTTACCAGTGCGCGTCGCAAACGTGGCTGGGCAGCTATCCGGACCGGGCACTACACTCGCGGGACTCCACGTGCCGATCAACAGACTACTTCGCCAGTACGCCCTCACGGAACAGGTTTAGATCAATGCTGTCCGCCATGACTCGGTATCCAGCCGGCGCGGGGT
>JAYVEE010000488.1:0-20861 GCA_043749005.1 Polaromonas sp.
GCGTAGGTGTCTGGGTAATTTTCCCCAGTTCAATAACCGATGCAACCAGCGCTTGCAATTCGAGTGCTCGACCCTGCTCTACGTCTTGCAGCATGGAGGTTTTGTGTTGCCCCACTGCCTGAGCACCTGCAATCCGCTTTTCCAGACTGACCAAGAACCGCACGCCTAGTTTTTCACCAATGGCTTGTGCCTCAAGCATCATGCTGGCAGCCAGCTCGCGCGTCGGCGGATACAGGCAAATGTCTTCAAGCGTGGCGTGCGTCAGGGCGCTGATAGGGTTAAAACTTAAATTACCCCATACCTTGAGCCATATCTCGGAGCGGATATCCATTGACACAGGCGCTTTAAAACCGGCGCCCTTGAAGGCATCACTGATGGCGCGAATACTTGGAGTGTCAGACCCGTCAATCTCCCCCAGAGTAAAACGGTTGCCTTCGATAACCCTGATCACTCCCGGGCGAATCACCTCACTGGCGGGATAGACCACACTACCAATAACACTGTCAATCGGAAGGTACTTTGCAATTGCGCCATCTGGGTCAACCGCACGCACAGGCATGCCGGTGTAGTTGCCCGCAAGCTTGTAAAAGTACCACCAGGGAATACCGTTTTGCATAGTGATCACGCGGGTTGCGCTGTGCATCAATAACGGTAGCTCTTCGGCAACAGCCGCCACCTGGTGCGCCTTTAAGCCCAGAATCACTACGTCGTGCACGCCTGCTTCACTGATTTTGGACGTGGCTTTGACGGGTTGAGCCCGTAGTTCGTTGCCGTTTTCTTCAATTAGGATCAAGCCGTTTTGTTGGACGGCTTGCAGATTAGCCCCTCGCAAGATCAGGGTCACGTCATGGCCGCTGAGTGCCAGCTTGACGCCTAGCATGCCGCCTATCGCACCCGCGCCCACAATGCAAATTTTCATATCAAAGCTCTGCTTTATTTGGAATTGATGAAGCGTTTGATTCAAAGGTATTGCGCAAAACACCGATGCCGTCAATCACGATTTCCACAACTGTACCCGGCTTGATGGGTAATACCCCCAGCGACGTACCGCAGGCAATCACATCGCCAGGATGCAGTGTCATCTCGCGCGACAGACTGGCAACAATTTGAGCAGGTGAAAAGATCATGTCGCTGCACGAGTAATTTTGCCGCTCACGACCATTGACCAGTGTGCGAACATTCAGAGTTTGCCAGTCAAGGCCGGCGGCGATGACAGGTCCGAAAATACCGAAGGTGTCAAAGCTTTTGGCGCGTGTCCACTGTGCAAACGATGCATCCCGCGTCAATAAATCAAGTGCCGTTACGTCGTTCAGGCAGGTCAGGCCAAAGATGGCATGCGCGGCGGCATCAACACTGAGGCTTCTGCAGGTTTTGCCGATCACCAGGGCCAGCTCGCCTTCGTACACAACGCGGCCATCGTAGCTAGTGGGCACTGTAAAAGGCTGCCCATGCGCGCAGTAACTGCTGGCTGCCTTGATGAACCACAACGGTTCTTCAGGAATGCTTAAGCCCTGTTTTGCCGCTTGTGCATGGTAGTTGTTCCAAAGGCCAATCAGTTTACCCGGGACGCACGGTATCAAGGTCGTCACACCGCTCAGTAACAGTGACTCCCCGGTACGTTCAAACGCGCCAAACATATCGCCCAGGCAAACTGCAATATGCCCGCCTTCGAGCAGACCAAACCCAGTTTGTCCATCAGCCTCGTAACGTATCCATAAATTCGCTGTCACGGTCAACGGCTCTGCACGCGCTTCAGTACAGCGCCAATCAACGGCCAGAACAACATCAGCAACGTTAGTCCGGTGATGCTGGCAACCAGCGAATTTGAAACAAACACCAGCATGCTGCCACTGGAGCCCAACAGCGATTGCCTGAAGGCGTTTTCAGCCATATCACCCAGCACCAGCGCCAGTACAAGCGGTGCCAAGGGGTAATCGAGTTTCTTGAAGACATATCCCATCACACCAAAACCCATCATGAGCCACACATCAAACATGGAGCGCACAGAGGACGAAGCTTGCCGCCGCGCCATTGCGCTGCTGCTTCAATGGGGTTGTTTACAGTGGAATCAACATGCTTGCCCACCAACTGTACAGCCACTTCACCACCGCCTTTGTACGGCACATATATGAATTTATTACTACTTGATTTTTCAATCAGCGCGGTGATGATTTGATCTTCCTGCCTGGAACCCGTGCCGCCCATTTTGAACTTGCCACCTGACGCCTTGACAGCAGCCATGTACTCTTGGGTCGTCTTGTAAGGCGTTTCAGCGTTCACCCAAAGCACAAATTCATCAAGCGCGAGCATTGCAACAGGCGTCATATCTTTCCAGCTGAATGGCACGCCTGTGGCCAGCGGCGTAGTAAAAACGTTCGACAGGGTGATCACGATTTTGTGCGGGTTGCCTTTGGCATTTTTGATGTCCAAAAATCCCTCTGCACCTGTACCGCCGTCCTTGTTGACGACCACCATTGATGTTTTCATCAGGTTGTTTTTGGTGATGATGCCCTGAATCAAACGGGCCATCTGATCAGCACCCCCACCAGTACCAGCTGGCACCACAAACTCAACGTTTTTAGTAGGCTGCCAAGGGGCTGCCTGTGCGGTACCGCCCAGGGCCAAAGATACACTGACCAGAAATTTAAAAGTGAGAGTGGAAAAAAATTCTGGACGCATCTGTAAGCTCCGTTAAATCAATATTTAGAGGTCATGTAAATAAAATTCGCTTCAGTTTAGCCTCACAGTCCAAAAGAACTCACTCGTTTACGGTTAAAAATCCGACCTCATTAAAATTATGTTACTTGAACCCCTACTTGTTATTGAACTTGCCTGCCTAGGAATTGCCACCGGATTTTTAGCCGGTCTGCTGGGCATAGGCGGCGGCATGTTGATGGTGCCCTTTGTAACGATCATCATGTCAAACCGTGGAGTGGCACCTGATCTGGCAGTCAAGATGGCAATTGCCACGTCAATGGCAACAATAATTTTTACCTCCATTTCCAGCGTTTGGGCACATCACCAGCGAGGCGCAGTGCGCTGGGACATCGTTAAACGGCTGGCACCGGGTATTGTGGTGGGCAGTCTTATTGGCAGTCTGGGTGTTTTCGCATTGCTCAAAGGCGCCTATCTGGCCGTCTTTTTTGGCCTGTTCGTCGGCTTTTCAGCCACGCAGATGTTTTTGGATAAAAAACCTGAACCAACTCGGCAGTTGCCGGGTACCAGCGGGCTGCTGACAGCAGGTGGTCTGATTGGTTTTTTGTCAGGCCTTGTTGGCGCTGGTGGCGCTTTCATCAGCGTGCCGTTCATGACATGGTGCAACGTAGCCATCCGCCATGCCGTTGCCACATCAGCCGCCCTGGGCTTTCCGATCGCAGCAGCCAATGTAGTGGGCTACATCATCAGCGGTCTTAACGTGCAAAACCTGCCAGTGGGCGCTTTTGGCTATATCTGGCTACCTGCGTTGGGGGTCATTGCCACGTGCAGCTTTTTAATCGCACCATTGGGTGCAAAAGCCGCACACACGTTGCCGATTGGCAAGCTCAAACGCGTCTTTGCCAGCATCCTGTACGTGCTGGCGGCCTACATGCTCTACAAAGGTATAGCGGGTTAAGTTGTCGCTGGCGCAGGCATGACCACCATGCCGTCATCATCGGCATAAAGCCAGTCGCCGGGGCGCACCCAGACGCCTTGAATTTGCACTGCCACATCACGCTGGCCTTCGCCGCGTTTTTCCGTGGGTAATGGAATTGCCGCCAAGGCGCGAATCCCTGTGCTGCATTGCGCCAGCTCGGCAACGTCTCGCACGCAACCGTCAATCAGCACACCGGCCCAGCCATTTCTTGCTGCTGCCGCCCCCAGATTGCCACCCAGCAAGGCACGCCGAAGTGATGCACCACCATCGACCACCAGTACACGCCCCTGCCCTGCTGAGTCAACAGCTGCCTTGACGAGCGAATTGTCTTCAGAGCATTTGATGGTGACGACTTCGCCACAAAATTTTTGCTGTCCGCCGTAGTTTTTGAACACCGGAGGCAGGACCCTGAAGCTTCCAGCAGCGTCGTTTTTATGCGCGTCGCAGAGGTCGCAGGTGGCAAATTTCATGATGTTTGCTTTTGACATGAATGATTTTGAGTGAATTAAAAATTGCATTTTCTCCCCTGAAAAGCGCTGAGATCGCCCCGTTTTTGATTTTCAGAGACAAATAAGCATCACAAACCATCGAAAAAGCCTATTTCCCCTATGAAAAGCGCACTTTCTCCAGTAGCATCCGCAGTGCCATTAGAGAGTAGTTATCTCCGGTGGTGATTTATCAACTTCTAGAAGGAAAATCAATCATGGCAACTGCAAAAAAAGCACCGGCTAAAAAAGCGTCCGCAAATAAGGCTGCTCCGGCAAAGAAAGTCGCTGCGAAAGCAGCAGCTCCCGCGAAAAAGGTAGCCGCTAAAAAAGCAGCTCCTGCAAAAAAGGTAGCTGCTCCAAAAGCAGTTCCCGCCAAGAAAGCTGCGGCCAAGCCAGCAGCCAAAAAGGCGCCCGCCAAAAAGCGTACCCCCAACGCAGCGTTCATGAAGGCATTGACACTGAGCCCGGCATTGGCCGCAGTGTTGGGCGACAAGCCACTGCCGCGCACTGAGATTGTCAGCAAGCTGTGGGTCTACATCAAGGCCAACAAACTGCAAGACAGCATCAACAAGCGCATGATCAACGCCGATGCCAAGCTCAAAGCCGTTTTCGGCAAAGCGCAAGTGTCGATGTTTGAGATGGCTGGTCTGATCGGCAAGCACGTCAAGTAATCTGCCCTCGGGTAGAAAGTAAAAAGCCGGTGAAAGCCGGCTTTTTTTATGGCTTTTTCATCAGTCTTTTTGATGTCTCAATGAAAGTCGCGACTCCGCGCTGCGCTCTGCCCAAGCCGACCCAGCAACGGGCTTAAGTCTTCCAGACGGCTGGCGATCAGGTTGCGCACCACGCCAAAACCTTCCAGTGTGCCGGGCAGTTCGCTGCTGCGCTGCCATACGCCGTGTACGCCTAGCAGTGTGGAGTGCAGCAATTCATCGCGCTGGGTCAGGCGCAATGACTTCCACACGATGACGTTGATCGGACCGGTGTCGTCTTCAATCGTCAAAAAAATCACGCCTTTGGCTGTTGAAGGTTGCTGCCTGAGGGTGACGATGCCGCAGGCCGCTGCCTCTGTACCGTCGGGTAGCGCATCCAACTGCGCGGCTGATAGAAAGCCCTTTGCTTCCAGGCGCGGGCGTAACAGTGCCAGCGGGTGGCGGCGCAGGGTAAGGCCAGTAGCCCGGTAATCGAACAAGATGTTTTCTCCTTCTGGCGTATCTGGCAAATCAAGCGCAGCTTCGATGATGGGTACGTTCTTAAGCAGCAACGGCTGGGGCTTAATGGCCGCGGCTTGCCACACCTGCTGCCTGCGGTGGCCCGCCAATGGGTCCAGTGCGTCGGCTGATGCCAAAGCATTGACATCGAGCGTACCAAGCTGGGCGCGCAGGCACAGGTCCTCAACGCTGGCGAAGGTTACTTGGCGTCTTGCAGCCAGAATGCGGTCAACAGTTTTTTCGCTCAGACCGCTGACCAGTCGCAGGCCCAGCCGAATGGCGGGCTGGTTGGTATGAGGTTTTTCCCGCTGGTTGTTACCTTCCAGCGTGCAATCCCAGTCGCTTTGCGTCACATCAACGACCCGCACATCCACCCCATGTTTGCGCGCGTCTTGCATCAGCTGCGACGGCGAATAAAACCCCATGGGTTGCGAGTTGACCAGCGCAGCAAAAAAACAGGCCGGTTCGTGGCATTTCAGCCAGCAGCTGATGTACACCAGCTTGGCAAAGCTCGCCGCGTGGCTTTCAGGAAAACCATATTCGCCAAAGCCTTCAATCTGTTTGAAGATGCCCTCGGCAAAGGTGCTTTCATAGCCACGTTCAATCATGCGGCCCACCAGCCGGTCGTAAAAGCGTTTGACGCCGCCCTTTCGTTTCCACGCGGCCATGGAGCGGCGCAAATCATCGGCCTCACCAGGCGTGAAGTCGGCTGCGACCATCGCTATTTGCATGACCTGTTCTTGAAATATCGGTACGCCCAGCGTGCGGCCGAGTGCTTTGCGCAGCTCTTCGTTGGGGTAAGTTTCCAGCTCCGGGTTAGCGCGGCGTTTAAGGTATGGGTGCACCATGCCGCCTTGAATAGGGCCGGGCCGCACGATGGCGACTTCCACCACCAGGTCGTAAAAGCAGCGCGGTTTGAGGCGCGGCAGCATGCTCATTTGCGCACGGCTTTCAATTTGAAAAACGCCCACCGTATCGGCCTCGCAAATCATGTCGTAGGTTTGCTCGTCGCCCGCTGGAATTTGATGCATTTGCAAGTGCCCGCCGCGCCACTGGTCAATCAACTGCAAACTGCGGCGAATGGCTGACAACATTCCCAGAGCCAGCACATCAACCTTGAGCAGCCCCATCGCGTCCAGATCGTCTTTGTCCCACTGAATGATGCGGCGGTGTTCCATCGTGGCGGGCTGGATCGGCACCAGGCGGGTCAATTTGGTTTGCGTCAATACAAATCCGCCCACATGCTGACCCAGATGGCGCGGAAAACCCAGCAGCTGCACCGTCAAATCCAACCACTGTAGCACGGGTCCAGCGTCTTTAGCGTCGCTGATATTGGCTTCTTGCAGCCGCTGGGCCAGCAGGCCGCCTTTGTCAAACCAGAAGTTTTCTCTGGCAAATTTTTCAATCAATTCCTGCTCAATGTCCAGTGCTTTGCCCACATCCCGAATGGCGCTGCGGGGGCGGTACGTAGTAACGGTGGCGGCTATGGCCGCGTGCTCGTGGCCATATTTGGCGTAGATATACTGAATGACTTCTTCACGCCGCTGGTGCTCAAAATCCACATCAATATCAGGCGGCTCTTTGCGCTCGCGGCTGATAAAACGCTCAAAGAGTAATTGGCTCTCGGCCGGGTCAACTGCGGTGATTGCCAGGCAGTAGCACACAGCTGAGTTGGCAGCTGAACCTCGGCCCTGGCACAAGATGTGATTGTCGATGGCGAACTTCACGATGTCGTGCACCGTGATGAAGTACATGGCGTAATTGAGCTCGTCAATCAGTGCCAGCTCGTGGGAAAGCTGAACTTCAATTTTTTCAGGTACCCCCTGTGGGTAGCGCTGGTGCGCCCCGGCGAGAGTCAAACGGCGCAGGCAATCCATGGGCGATTCCGCGCGGCGTACCGCGCCTTGCGGGTAACGGTACAAATCGCGAATTTCGTCCAGATTAAACGTACAGCGGCCAGCAATTTCAAGCGTGGCGGTCAGCAGCTCGGGTGGGTACAAGCTGGCCAGGCGCATACGCGGGCGCAGGTGCGCCTCGGCGTTGTGCGCCAAGGCAAAACCGCATTCGTGTAGGGAGCAATTCATGCCGACCGCGGTCAGCACATCGTGCAGCGGTTTGCGGGAACGTATGTGCATCAACACCGCACCAGCAGCCACTAACATCACGCCCGCTTGTTGGCCAATGATTTGCAGTTGCTGCAACCGCAGCGCGTCGTCCATGCCTTGTAGCAGCTCAACGGCTATCCATAAATTCGAGCTAAAAAAACGTTTTAGCCAATGAATGTGTGTGTAAGCAGCTTCTGTATCAATAGCGCCTTGCAGTACGCAAAAAATGACTTCGCAGTGCTGTAGTATGGATAAATCAGACTCTGGCGTGACCAGATAACTGCGTTTTTCCACTACATCCCCTGCCGCCTTGACCTGGGTAATGAACTCACACAAATTGCCCCAGCCTGCAGCGTTATGCGGCAGCACGACTAATCTGAAAGGTGATGCGCATCGTATAAAAAACTCCGCCCCGGGCACCAACTGCAGGCCGTGCTTTTTTGCTTCGCCATGGGCGCGCACAACGCCTGCTACCGAGCATTCATCAGTGATTGCAATTGCGCTGTAGCCGAGTGCAGCAGCACGTTCAACCAGTTCTTCTGCGTGCGATGCGCCGCGTTGAAAGCTGAAGTTGCTGAGCGCATGGAGTTCAGCATAGCTGGGTAGCATCATGGGCGCATCAGGCGAATACGCCCTGTAAATACCACTCTCGCTGAACATTATGTGGGGCGTGGTCGCTGTTGGCCATTACCAAACGTTCGCTGTAAATCCACAGCAGCGTGCCTTGGCTGCTGCGGTAAATAAAGTAGTCACGTAGCGCGGGGGGAATGTCATTGGTGCCGGCAAGCAGCCAGCCTGTAGCTTCCAGGCGTTGAGGTCCAGCCAGCTTAACCAGCGGGCCTTGGTACATCGGAGCGCCTGCCCGTGATCTCAATTTAAGCGGCTGGGACAGCAGCCAGGTGGGATATAGGGCGTCGGTATGAATAGCCTTAAAGTCTATTTTTGTATCTTTTATGGCCCTAGACGAATTAATACGTGCGCTAGTAGCTATTGATTCAGTAGCGTTTTGATTAAGATGATTGCTTGCGTCCACCCAATCCTGCATGCCTTCAGGCCGATGGTTGGCGCGCGGTTGCCACGAGAGCACGCTGGCTGGACCCAATCGCGCGCTCAAGCGTTCAATGAACTGCGTATAGCTAACGCCCAGCTGTCTGGACTCAACCAGCAAGCTGGCGGTAGAGTTTGCTGCATCGCGCAAGCTGACCGTCTCAAGCGACAACAGCGTGATGCTGTGTACTGGCGCATTCAGGCTTTCCCGATTGAGCCGCTCGGCAATCAGCCGCACGACGTGCTGAAGGTCTTGTGCCGGCTGGGCAGTACGCACTGTCAGCTCGCCGGTGGGCAACTCGTCGCGGCGCTTGTCCAGGTGCCAAATGACTTTAAGTGCGCACAGCCCACTTTGCCGGCCCAGCAGCCAAGCGTGTAATTGCATCATGAGCAGGTCAATTCCTGCCATCAATCCTGGTGCGTGAATGATCAGCGCATCCAGCTCTATTTTTTGCTCAAATTGCTCAGGCAGAACGCACCATCGATAGGGTTCGGGCATCGCGCCTCTGGCCTGATCTAGTGCAGCCAACAGCGGCGCGCCAAAACGCCGTGCTACGCCATCACGCGGTAGCCCCAACAGGTCACCCCAAGTGCGGCAACCGGTGCGCTCAAGCACAGCCAGGTGCGGGTGCGTGGCGGCCAGCGTGTGCATGGGCATATCGGCCACGCGGGCAGGCAGGTTGTGGCCTGTACGCATTAGCTGGAGGCGCCCAATAGCTATTAAAGATGTAGCTGCTTGAGCCCGTACTATTTGGGCTGTCAGGCTATTTTTTTTAAAAAAAGCGTGTAAATGTGCTTCCAGAAGCGCAGCCAGCTTGAACAGGCCACCAAACAGGCGCAAGCTGCCTGAGACTTCCATCACCACGGCATTGCCGCACAGGGCCACGCGGGGGGTGAACCCCAATGCAATGGCACTGATGGCTTGCTGCGCAGCATCGGAACACGTGGACTGCCCCGCTCCGCCCGCGTCAGGCTCAATGCTGAAGGCTTGCAGTGCGATCCAGCGCATGAAGCGGCTTTCTTAAAATTTCTGACATGTCAAACAATGCAGACTGGCGCTCTGGTTCGTGTTGATGAACACGCTCGCGGCTGGCAGCCAATAACGCGGCCAGCCGAGGCGGGCGCGTATCGATCAGCACTGGCGCTAATAACAAAGATCCACGGCGCTTGAACACATCAATTTGCAAGCTGTAAGCAGTTGCGCTGGCAGCATGCGGCACCCCGGCTATTCGCAAACGCAGCGGCGCGGGTGATGAGTCGTGCTGCTCCAAGAACGGCCTGAACACAAACAGCAGCTTGTTGTGGATTTGTGCTGCTATCTGCAGTCGCCGCAAATGCGCGCTGCGAGCATTAGGTAACCACGCCAACACAGCGCATACGTCGGCGCACTGCAGGGCCTCACGCGTGGCCCACAACATGGCAGGCCTGTCGTTTGGTGCCTGACCATATTGAACGGGATTGATGTTGAGCAGCCGATGCATGTCGAGTTGTCGCGCACCCAATGCAGGGCCAAATGGGCAATACGGCGCGCCCACCAAAACTACTAAACCGACTGCAGATGCGGCTTGTAACGTGCCAAGTGCAGGGGCAAGCAAACCCCATTCATGTCGACCTGGCTGACTCTGAAGTATTTCTGTCATCGCTCCGCAGGGCCAGCCACCACCAGGCAGTACGCGGTTTAGTGCGTTGTACCCTGTACCAATGGTTTGCGTACTGGCACTACCCAGCTCGCCCGCACGCCAGACGTGAGACAGCTGGCTTAGCAGTGTGTTGCTAACTTGACTATTGATGCGTAGCTGCTCGGTCAAAATGGACTTAATATCAATTTGAAAATACTGTTTATTTATACAGTATTTTGCCTTGATTTTAAGGTTTTGCAACTGACTCAAAGCCCCCGTATCAAGAAGGTTGGGTGCTATGGTTTGAGTTTTTTGGTATGCAGGCTGGCCTGAACGGCATGCAGGATACGTCAAGCTGTTTCTAACCAAAAATAAAAACAGTCAAAACCGGTTTTTATGTCTTTAAAGTGTGTTTTAGTGCTTCAGTCTAATACCCACGGGTGCAATCTGCTCTTATTTTAAGAGCAATTATGTGCCAGTTCTGACTTGTCCAACCGCTAAAACTTCTGCGGCCGCATCACTTCAATGTTTGAGAAAAACAGGCTCACGCCGTAATTGCTGGCGTATTGGCTGATGACGTGGCTGGCCAGGATGTTGGCTACCGTTTCATCACAAATGATTTTCATCTCGATCATTTTGTCGGCATCCCAGTTGCCTTCATGTGTGGCGTACTGGGAGCCACCGCGTACGTCAAACACGGTGTAGCCCTGCGCGCCCAAACGCTTGGCGTCGCTGATCAGCGTCTTTTCAAGCACTGCTTCGGTGATGATGACGAGCAGCTTTTTTTGATGTTTGAGCATGATTTTTTGACTTTATTGAAATGCGAAGTCAAGCAAGGTACTGCGCCAGCTGCAAGTACAGAGGTATACCCAGCAGCACATTGAATGGAAAAGTCACACCCAAAGCCGCAGTGATTGACAACGCAGCGTTGGCCTGCGGCACAGCAATGCGCATGGCTGTGGGCGCGGCAATGTAACTGGCGCTGGCTGCAAGGGCCGCCATGATGGCAACGCCGCCAGTGCTTAAACCCAACGCTTTACCGCCCAAAGCGCCCAACACAGCCAGACACATGGGTACCAGCAAGGCGAACGCAATCAATTTGATGCCGTAGCGCTTCAACTCGCCCAACCTGCCGCCTGCTACCAGACCCAGTTCTAGCAAAAAGAGCGCCAGTACGCCCTTGAACAGCACCGTGAATAGTGGCGCTATGGGTGCTGTCCCTTTTTCGCCCATGAACGTGCCAATGACCAAACCGCCCACCAGTAAAAAAACAGATTTACCCAGGAAAACATCATGCGCCAAAGCGCCCCAGGCAATACCTGATTTGGCGCTTGTGCTGCCCGCTTGCTTCCTTTCATACCATCGAGCCAAGGCAATACCCGCCACGATGCCAGGTGCCTCAAGCAGCGCTACCCACAGGGCGGCGTGCGCTTCAAAGGCAATGTTGCGGTGCGTCAGGTAAGCACTGGCCACAGCAAATGTCACCACACTCACCGAACCGTAATGCGCTGCAACCGAGGCCGCATCAAACCCATTGAGTCGAACCAAACGCCTGAGCACGGGGTACAGCAACAACGGAATTGACAAACCCAGAGCCAGGCAAAACAGCATCTGCGGGATGACAACGTCCAGACTTTGCTTTGACAGCTCCACCCCGCCCTTCAAACCAATGGCTAGTAGCAGATAAATTGACAGCGTCTCGTATAAAACACCTGGCAACACCAAATCACTTTTGACCAGCCGCGCCAGCAAGCCGAGCAAAAAGAACAGAACGACAACATCAATCATCAGGCAGCCATCAAGTTAGGGTTGTGGCAACAGGGCATTTTTAGTGATGGCAGACAGCGTGGTACGCGTAGTGATCACTTCAGCATCCAGCATGACTTCAATCAGCGTGCCTTGCGGGCGCGCCAGGGCAGCCAACAGTTCACCTTCAAACGCTGCTGTGCGGGAGATGCGTACCCCGGCGTAGCCATAGGCGCATGCCAAGGCAGCAAAGTCTGGGTTTTGCAAATGTGAGCCACTTGAATGGTTGGGGTACTCGCGCTCCTGGTGCATGCGTATGGTGCCGTACATGCCGTTGTTGAGTAGCACGATGATGGTTTTGGCGCCGTGCTGTACGGCGGTAGCCAACTCCTGGCCGTTCATTAAAAAATCACCGTCACCCGCCATCGTCAACACCACGCGCCCAGTTGTAATGGCAGCAGCTATGCCTGCAGGCACGCCGTAACCCATGGCGCCTACAGTCGGCGCC
The DNA here is from genome assembly GCA_043749005.1 of Polaromonas sp. Lineage (GTDB taxonomy): Bacteria > Pseudomonadota > Gammaproteobacteria > Burkholderiales > Burkholderiaceae_C > Polaromonas. The sequence continues at coordinate 12,356 of JAYVEE010000488.1, forward strand.
AGCTGTGTTTTAAAGCCTTTGACCAGACCATGGTGCTTGTAAAAACGGTGGGTCCAGCTGGCAAAGTTGCCAGCGCCGTTGGTCAGCACTGCATCATGCGGCAGGTGCTTTTGAAGCAGGCCAACAATGGCAGGCATGTCAATATCGCCGGGCAATTGGTTGGGTTGCAGGTTAGACAGGTAATCAGCATTTGCTTGAAGCGTCCATGCCTCCCACGATACGCTTACCGGAGCGGTCAGCACTTCAAGCGATCTGGCAGCGGCGTTCATGGTGGCGTTGATCGCCAGGTCGGCCTGGTACACACGGTTAAGTTCTTCCGCACTGCTGTGGATGTGCACCAGCTTTTGCTTTGACCGGGGCGCTTCAAGCAGCGTGTAATTATTCGTCGTCATTTCGCCCAGTCGCGGGCCAATGGCGATGATCAGATCAGCCGCCTTGACGCGCGCTGCCAGTTGCGGGTTCAGGCCAATGCCAACATCGCCCGCATACAGCGAATGGTGGTTGTCAAAAGTGTCCTGAAACCTGAACGCATTGCCTACGGGCAAGCGCCAGTTTTCAGCAAAGCGCTGCAACGCCTGCGCGGCCTGCGGCGTCCAGCCGCCGCCACCAGCTATGACAAATGGGTGCTCCGACTTCAGTAGCATCTCGCGAAGCGTGCGCAGTGCGCCAGGATCGCTCCAGGCTTGTACTGCCTCAACACGGGCCAGCGGCTGCGCGGCGGTCATCTGCGTCAGCATGTCCTCAGGCAGCACCAGCACCACTGGGCCGGGCCTGCCGTTCATGGCGGTGGCAAAGGCGCGTGCGATGTATTCAGGAATGCGATCTGCATCGTCAATGCGCTCTACCCGCTTGGCAAATCCTTTGGTACTGGGACCAAAAAAACTTTGGTAATCCACTTCCTGAAACGCTTCACGGTCGCGGCAATCACTGGCCACATCACCTACCAGCAACACCATGGGCGTGGAATCCTGAAACGCCGTGTGCACGCCAATGGAGGCATTGGTTGCGCCCGGCCCACGCGTCACCATACACACACCGGGGCGGCCTGTCAGCTTGCCGTGCGCCTCAGCCATGTAAGCTGCGCCGCCTTCCTGTCTGCATGTAATGAAACGGATGGCGCCCTGCCGCGCATAGAGTCCGTCAAGTACAGCCAAGTAACTTTCACCGGGTACACCAAAAGCGTGAGTTACGCCTTGGGCGATCAAACAATCAACCAACAGGTGTCCGGCAAGTTGCTGCGGCATGGATCGGCTCAATGTTTATTCAGGTGTCGTGCTGTCACCGTCAGCACCACCCGCTTCCAGCGCCTGACGGGCCAGCTCTTCATCACTGAGGGGGGGCGCTTGTTCAAGCGCAGCAAGCTCGTCCAGAAATTCCTGGGTTGGTTCTTCGTGTTCGAGTAAAACCTCTTCAAGTTTTTGCTCACTGGTCTCCACATGCAATGAAGGTGAATGCAGCGCTGTAGGCGGAATTGGGAATTTTTCACCCAGCTCAAATTTCAGCGCCTCAGATTTATCGTCAACCCAATTGGCAAAATCGCCATCTTTGGGTGTGTTTGAATCGCTCATCGGGCTCTCCTTGTGTTTGGTGGCCTGTGTTTGGCAGATGCTGCGTGAATGACAAAGGATGCGTCACGCCCTGATTATGCGGTTGTCAAAAAGACTGTCGCAACATTTAAATAAATATTTAAGCTGCCACGAGCGCCGTGCGGCGCACCCGCCGAACATTAAAGGCGCTGGCCACCAATACCATTTGCAGCAGCACAAGACCCAACAACACGCTACGGTACTGGCCGTTGTCCATCAGCAGACCAAACAAAAGTGGGGCAATTGCCTGGCCAATGTCCAGCCCGGCATAGACCACGCCGTAAACGCGGCCTGATGCGTTATCTGGTGTAGAGCGCTTGACCAGCAAGTCACGCGACGGCCCGGCCATGCCAGACGCGAAGCCCATCAACCCAAACAACACGGGCACCGTCCACGCGGCCAGGTTGCCCACTGCCAGCAGCAACGCCAAGCCAGCTGCAATGCTAAAACCCAGGCCGACAATGCGCTCGCAGCGCTGGACATCAGCTGCCAAAAAACCGCCCAGCACCATGCCACCTGCGCTACCTAGCATGTAGATCGTCAAACACATGGCGACAAGTGGTAACGGCACGTCATGAAGGCGCTGTGCAGCCGAGGGCGCAAAGGTCTGAATCACACTGAGCACCGCGGCGTACCAGAAGAAAAATGCAAAGCACATCCACACTGCAGGTATTTTTAAAAAGTCAAGGCTACTGTCGGCCACCTTGCTGTGCTGGGTTGCAGTGGCGGGCAAAGCTAATTTATTACTGTTGACAAACACCACTGCCAGCACTGCAAAAGCTAGTGCGCCGGCAGCTATCAATGCCACGCGCCATGAATATGCAAACGCCAGCGGTACCAGCATGGCCGGGGCCAATGCCCAGCCGAGGCTGCCCGTGATGCCATGCACGCTATAGGCATGACCCAGGCGCGACGTGCTGATTTTGCGGTTCAGTAATGTGTAGTTCACCGGATGAAACACACCATTGCCAATGCCGCCAATCACTGCCGCGACCGCCAGCATCCAGTATTGGGTAGAAAACGCGTAACCAAACGCAGCTAAGCTTATCAAGCCCAAACCACAAAATAACACTGGACGTGGGCCATACTTGCCCACCACAAAGCCTGACGCCGCCTGCACGGCACAGGACACGACAAAAAAAACTGTCATTAAAAAACCCAACTCGGCGTAGCTGACGTTGAATTCGGTCTTCAGCCAAGGGAACAGTGGCGCCAAAAGCAGCTGGCTGAAATGGCTGATCAAATGCGCCACACCAACCAGGCCAATCACACTGGCATCTTGTTTTAACGGGGCAGCGATAGGTAGGTTCACGGTGCTTGAATATTTATGTTGCTATTGCAATGCCGTAACACAAGAACACGCAAGGAAAGCAGTCACCAAAAAGTGACGCAAAAATGATGTCATAAAAGTATCGATAGAAAATAACAAAGCACGCACTACTCTACTCGTGTCAATGCGATAGGCTTGAAGCCCAAATCAGCGGCCTTGCCTTTACGAGCCCTGGCACCTCTTGCGTTATTCAAACTGCGGATTTCCAGCGTTTCTTCGCGCGCCTTGCCTCCGCGACCAATACCTTCAATTCGCACACTGCGCGTGTACGCCGCAGCACCTGCCAGAGTGTCTTTGACGTCGAGGTCAATCAGCATGAGTCCGCGCCCGCCGCCGGCCATTTGTTTAAGTTCAGACATTTCAAAGGTCAGGATACGGCCCGCAGTGGACGCGCAGGCGACGTGTGTGGCAGGGCTCAAGGGCACACTTCCAGATGTACCAGAAGCGTGCGATGGGATGCAAATCGATTCGCCGTCCGCGCAACTGATAAACGCTTTGCCCGCTTTCGGTCGGGAGGTCATGGTCTCGACACTGGCTAAAAAACCGTAGCCACCGCTACTGGAGAGCAGCAAGATGGCACTCGCTGGGCCTGCAAAGTAATGCAGCGGTTGCGTTCCGGATTCAAGTTCAATGAGGGTGGTAACGGGCTGGCCATCGCCCCTTGCACCTGGCAATAAGGATACGGCCACCGAATAGATACGGCCTGTACCCTTGCTTGCACTGCCAAACACCAGCAGGGTATCTACCGTGCGGCACTCAAACGTTCTGTATAAACGATCGCCTTCTTTAAAGGCAAAAATGGATGCATCATGACCGTGGCCCGTGCGGGCGCGTATCCATCCCTTGCTGCTGATGACTACGGTGACAGGTTCATCTAGTACTTTGACTTCAAGAACGGCTTTTTTCCCGGCGAGGATCAAGGTACGGCGCAGGTCAGCAAACTGTTTGGCATCTGCCTCGATTTCTTTTGCCATGAGGCGCTTGAGCGATGACGGATTAGCCAAAATTTCTTGTAGCTTGCCTTGCTCTTCGCGCAAGCTTTTAAGCTCCTGCTCAATTTTGATGGCTTCCAGCCGTGCAAGCTGGCGCAGGCGAATTTCTAAAATGTCTTCGGCCTGTCTGTCACTGAGCTCAAAACGTTTGATCAGCGCAGCTTTGGGCTCGTCCGACTGGCGGATGATGGCAATGACCTCGTCAACGTTCAGCAGAACCAGCGCTCGGCCTTCAAGAATGTGGATGCGGTCAAGTACTTTGGTCAGGCGGTACTGTGAACGGCGGGCAATAGTGGTTTGCCTGAAGTCAATCCATTCAGTCAACATTTGCCGCAGCGTCTTTTGCGCAGGCCGGCCATCCAGTCCAATCATGGTCAGATTGATGGGCGATGAGCTCTCTAAACTTGTGTGGGCCAGCAACGTTGTGATGAGTTCGCTTTGCTCGATGCGGCTGGTTTTAGGCTCAAACACAAGGCGCACAGCGGCTTCTTTGCCTGACTCGTCACGCACCACATCAAGCACGGCCAGCAGAATCTGCTTGGAATTTAACTGGTCAGTACTCAATGCCTTTTTACCCGCCTTGATTTTCGGGTTTGTCAACTCTTCGATTTCTTCCAACACTTTTTGTGTACTCACGCCAATCGGCAATTCAGTGACGACCAGCTGCCACTGGCCGCGCGCCAAATCTTCAATCTTCCACCGGGAACGCACTTTGAGCGAGCCGCGCCCAGTACTGTAAGCAGCTGCTATCTCAGCAGCACTGGAAATGATTTGTCCACCACCGGGGTAATCAGGTCCGGCAATGATGCTGTAAAGCTCAGCATCTGACAACCTGGGCGTTTTTATCAAAGCTATGCAGGCGTCAGCCACCTCGCGCAGGTTGTGACTGGGGATTTCAGTCGCAAGGCCCACCGCGATGCCGCTGGCACCGTTAAGCAGCGTGAACGGCAGGCGTGCAGGCAACTGGCGCGGCTCTTCAAAAGAGCCGTCATAGTTAGGAATGAAATCCACCGTGCCCTCGTCCAGCTCATTGAGCAGCAGGCTGGTGATGCGGGCCAGGCGCGCTTCGGTGTAGCGCATGGCGGCAGCACTGTCTCCATCGCGGCTGCCAAAATTGCCTTGGCCATCGACTAGAGGGTAACGCTGTGAGAAGTCCTGTGCCATGCGCACCATCGCGTCATATGCGGCGCTGTCACCATGCGGGTGGTACTTACCTAGCACATCACCCACGACACGGGCACTTTTAACGGGTTTGGCACCACTGGCGCCATTGGCCCCGCCAAAGCCCAAACCCATGCGAGACATGCTGAACAAAATGCGTCGTTGTACAGGCTTTTGGCCATCGCAGGCATCAGGCAAGGCCCTGCCTTTGACAACGCTGAGCGCATATTCAAGGTAAGCGCGCTGAGCATAGGCGCTCAGCGAATCCTGATCGGCAGATTCTGGAGCAACGGGTGCGGCGCTGGTGGTAAAAAGATCCATGAGAAATAAAAATTACTGAAACTGTATTGACAAAGCTGCCGTTAATAATTTGAATTGGTGTCAAAACGCTCCATCACGTCATCGACTTGCTCAACAACCAAAATACTGCGCGAACGGTGGGTGGACGGCCAAGTTTTGAATCGACCCACCAGTCTGTCGAGCCAGGCCTGCGCTATGGGCAACGCTAGCGCTGCACCCGGTTGTAAATTCATGACGATGATTCGCAACTTGAGCTCCACGCCGGGCAATAGTGGACTGTCAATCCGCAAACCACTAACGACCAGGCGCGTTGCCAACGCCGTGATTTCCTTTTGACTGGCAAGTCCCTGAGCAACTACAGCAAAACGTCCGCCTGCTATTCGGGCCACCATGTCGTTGTCACCTACCGAACGGCGTAGTCGCATGGCAGATTCAAGCAACAGTTTTTCATTGAAGTCAGCGCCAAGCTCAGCAAGTAAGCCATGCCAGTTTTGCACTTCAATCAAAAACAGCGCGCTGCTGGATTGAGACAGTTTGATTTGCTGGGTTCGCGCCATGACTCGCAAAATGCGCTCAAGCAAAACAGGAGTGGTTACCAGGCCCGTCAATGGATCAGTAACACCGGCTGCCGCACTTCTCAGTCTGATTTCATTGAGCAACCGGCTACGCCAGACCAGTGACAAATAAATCAATGGAACTTGTACCAAAAGCATCAAAACAACAGGCCAATAAACCTGCATCGCATTGACGGCATTTGCCAAAAACAGTGTCGCAACTCCGAGGCCTGCAAGCTGACCAAGCAACAGCCACCATTTCCACGGGCCAGCCGCATCCCAGGATTGGAAGCTTAAATGGGAAACTCCAACAACCACAGTGACTGCCCATCCCAACGACAATCCGAGAGCCAAACGACTTGAATTACCAACAGGTTCGCCAGCAAGCCCGTAAAAGATCATCAAACCCGCACTTGACAAGGCGATGACCGCCATCACCAGTTTACTGAATAGCGTATTTTTTCGACCCTTCAAAACCCAAATTTGCAAGCTGGCAACAGTCAATGAACCGGCTATCAACAGCAGACTCTGAAGCAAACCCGTTGCCATTTGCCAGCGCTGCCCGGCCAGCAGCAAAGCGACAATACAAACAAGATATCCAGCCAGAAAAAAAAGTGTGGGCTCGTCATAAGCAAAGGCAATGATCAGGCTAAGCAAAAACACAAGACCCAGCACACCTACGGCTATGCCAAGAACAAAAAAATCAGCGTCCAAGATCAGCGCCATGTCAGTTTGAATCTGCTTTGGACTCACTCGGCAAACGCTGCTCGGCGGGCAGTACCACCAACATCTGCGGCATGTTACTGCGGCCACCACCATTGCCACCCATCATTTCCATTCGAACGCGACCAGACGTTTTGCGTGCCTCCAGCATGACCTCAGGCGGTTTAAGGTGGCCGTAGAGTTGCATGACGGTCTTGACGTAATTTTTCGTTTCAGGATAGTTTGGAATTTTGTTGCCAGCACGCTGAACCGCACCTTCACCCGCGTTGTAAGCGGCAACGGCCAACTCCAACTGACCCGGGAACATTTTGATCAAGTCGCGCAGATAACTGGCGCCTGCTTTGATATTGGTTTTGGGGTCGGTTAATTTTTTTTCGAGTGGCGTTTTTTTGTCGGCTTTTACGCCATAACGTTCTGCTGTAGGGGGCATCAGCTGCATCAGGCCTACGGCCCCTTTGGGTGACACTGCAAAGGTGTCAAAGCCAGACTCCGTCGCAATCAGGGCCTGTAGTAGCTCGTAATCAATGCCATGGGTATAAGACGCATCTTTAAGCAAATGTTTAACGGCTTTGTAACTCGGTGACACGTCAAAAAAAGCCAACAGCTTGGTGGGCGCATAAGTGTTGCCAGCTGGCAACGTATAGCTACCGGAACTATTTTTGCTTGCTGATTTCAAAGATTGCAAGTCGCTTTTTTCAGTTGAAAAACTTTCGCCATTTTTAAAAAAAAGCTCATATCGTTCGTCGAGCTTTTCAGTTGAAAAATGCGCCACTCCTTTTGCGTCTACATATCCCCATACGTCGGCTACTGCTGGCAATGCCAGGGTGCCAAGTATCAACGCTGTCAGCATGCAAAGCATGCGATTTCTCAAACCTGTAAAGGTAATAATCATCAAACGTCAATTTCTACGGCATCACCGTGAAGTTCCATCAATTCGCGCCGCGCTGCCGCTTCGCCCTTGCCCATCAGTTTAGTGATCAAAATTTCGGTTTGCAAAAAACTTTGGTTGCCCAATTGCACTGGCAACAAACGGCGGGTGTCAGGATTGAGTGTGGTTTCCCATAATTGTTCCGCATTCATCTCGCCCAAGCCTTTAAAACGGCTGATGCTCCACGAGCCCTCGCGAACGCCTTCTTTGCGTAATTTGTCAAGAATGGCGGTTAATTCACCATCATCGAGCGCGTATGCTTTAGATGCTGGCTTTTTGCCTCTGGCTGGCGCGTCCACTCTGAACAGCGGCGGGCGCGCAACATACACGTATCCTGCTTCAATCAACTTTGGAAAATGCCTGAAAAACAGTGTGAGTAGCAGGACCTGAATGTGTGAACCGTCTACGTCGGCATCACTCAAAATACAAACTTTGCCGTAGCGCAAGCCTGTCATGTCTGGCGAATCGTCCGGCCCGTGCGGGTCCACGCCAATCGCTACTGCGATGTCGTGAATTTCGGTGTTGGCAAACAGGCGGTCGCGCTCTACTTCCCAAGTGTTCAGTACCTTTCCGCGCAAGGGCAAAATAGCCTGACTTTCTTTGTCGCGGCCCATTTTGGCGCTTCCACCCGCTGAATCACCTTCAACCAAAAAGACTTCGTTGTGGGCCAGATCCTTACTTTCACAATCTGTCAGCTTGCCAGGCAATACAGCAACACCCGAGCCCTTGCGTTTTTCAACTTTTTGGCCTGCTTTTTGTCTTGTCTGCGCGGCGCGAATGGCCAATTCAGCCAATTTTTTGCCGTAATCCACGTGCTGGTTTAGCCACAGTTCGAGTGCAGGACGCACGTAGCTTGAAACCAGCCTAACCGCATCGCGTGAATTCAGCCGCTCTTTGATTTGACCTTGAAACTGCGGATCAAGCACTTTCGC
>JAYVEE010000489.1:0-2196 GCA_043749005.1 Polaromonas sp.
GGTATGGGTGGCCACTTTGAACTGTGGGATGCGGCAACTTACGCCGCCAAAGAAGCTGAGGAGATGAAAGGCGACATGCCTGACGTCTTCAGGGACTTCTCGTTTTAGAAAGATGATGGTGCAGGACATATGGACACACCGCACCGTCTTGTTGAACGAAGCAGTTGCAGCGCTTCGTATCTTGCCGGACGGACACTACATCGATGCCACCTTCGGACGCGGTGGACATTCACGGCTCATCCTCTCGCAGCTCTCAGCTCAAGGCTCTCTGACCGCATTCGACAAAGACCCGGAGGCTGTTTTAGAGGCAGCCACCATCACCGATCCGCGCTTTTCGATTCGCCATCAAGGCTTCAATCAGTTGATTCAACTCGCCCCGTCAAGCGCAGCGGGCATTTTGATGGATTTGGGTATCAGCTCACCGCAAATCGACAACGCCGCAAGAGGTTTTTCATTTCGGGGAGATGGGCCGCTGGACATGCGCATGGACACCACGCGCGGTCAGAGCGTGGCCGACTGGCTTGCAGATGCATCAGTAGAAAGCATGACGGAGGTGATTCGTGACTATGGCGAAGAACGGTTTGCTGGGCCGATTGCAAAGGCGATTGATCGTGCAAGGCAAGCGCGGGGCCGAATCGGGCGTACACATGAACTGGCCAGTATCGTGGCAAGCGCAGTTAAAACCCGCGAGTCGGGCAAGGACCCGGCAACGCGCACCTTTCAGGCTTTTCGGATTTTCATCAATGCCGAGCTTGAAGAGCTCGCTCAAACGTTAGCAGCGTCGCTTCATGTTTTGCAACCTGGAGGCCTTCTTGTCGTGATTAGTTTTCATTCGCTTGAAGACCGAATCGTCAAACAATTTATCGCCGAGCATTCGCGAGAAGTTTTTGACCGACGTGCGCCTTTTGCTGCGCCTAAAGCTATGCGGCTTAAAGCGCTGGGACGCATAAAACCAGGCGACGAAGAAATAGCCGCCAATCCTCGTGCCCGAAGCGCGGTGATGCGCATTGCCGAGCGCACCGAGGTGCCGGCATGACGCGGTTCAATCTTGTCTTGCTGCTGGCTGTTTTAGCCAGCGCCCTATATTTGGTGCGCACTCAATATGAGTCGCGCAGGCTGTACGTTGAGCTTGAAAAAGCCACTGCACAAAATCGCAAACTTGAGGCCGAAAACGAACGCCTGCAAGTGGAAAAGCGGGCTCAGGCCACGCCTTTGCGGGTTGAAAAGCTGGCTAAGGACAAGCTGGAAATGCGCAGTGTGACGCCAGCCATCACGCAGTACGTCACGCAAAATGGCACAGCGACAGGGGTAGTCAGATGAGCAGAAGCGTTCAGTACACTTCAAGCCCGCTTTTGGCCAGCAAAACGCCCGTGTGGCGCAGCAAATTTATTGTTGCTTCAATTGCTCTGGCGTTTTTTGGACTCGCGGGTCGGGCTGTTTATGTTCAAGTGCTGGGCAATGATTTCTTTCAGCGTCAGGGCGAAGTGCGGTTTGCCCGCACGCTGGAGTTACCGGCCAATCGCGGACGCATTCTGGATCGCAACGGGTTGATTTTGGCTTCAAGTGTTCCGGCGCCCAGTATCTGGGCGATTCCTGAAGATATCGTTGCGACAAAGCAGCAGCTCATCGAGTTGGCCCGGTTGCTCGACATGCCCATCGGAGATTTAAATAAAAAGCTCGCGGATGAAGATAAAAACTTTGTCTGGATCAAGCGACAGGTTGATGATGCGGTCGCACAAAAAATAACGGCTCTCGGTGTCAAGGGAATTTACCAGCGCAAGGAATACAAGCGTCAGTATCCTGAAGGCGAAACTATTGCCCATGTGGTGGGTTTTACAAATATCGAGGATCGTGGCCAGGAGGGCATAGAGCTGGCTTTTAACAAAGAGCTCGGTGGCCGTGCGGGATCGCGTCAGGTAATCAAAGACCGGCTGGGCCGTGTGGTGGAAGATACCCGCGAGCAGGTGCCGCCTGTGGATGGCAAGGATTTGCAACTGTCAATCGACAGCAAGATGCAATTTGTGGCCTACCAAAAACTGCGTGATGCGGTTATTGCCAATAAAGCGGTGGCTGGCAGCGTCGTCATGCTTGATGCCATCACGGGAGAAGTGCTGGCAATGGCTAATTACCCCAGTTATGTACCTGACAAGCGGCAAAACATGACGGGTAACCAGCTGCGCAACCGCGCCCTCACGG
>JAYVEE010000490.1:0-7522 GCA_043749005.1 Polaromonas sp.
GCCGTCGGCAATGATGCGGCCCTTGCCCATCGGCTCCTTCGCCAGCTCGGGAAAGCAGTCATCACCACCGGCAATTCCCATCAGCTCAGACACCCAGGCAATGGCGCTGATGTGGGGGTCATACCATTCTTCAAAAAACACGCGGGGGCGGCGTTTTAGAGTGTTAGCGGCAGCTTCAATCTCCAGCAAGCGGCTTTGCATGGTTTGTATAAGTGTCAAACCTTTTTCAGCTTGCCCAACCATCGCTGCCAGCTGGTACATCATCGAGAAAATCTCGGCCACGCTGCGCTGGTTAAAAATCGTGACCTGAATGCCTTTTTTAACCAGCTGGGAGGCGATGTCTGCCTGCAAGTCTGAAAAGCCAATCACGCAGTCGGGTTGCAATTCAACAATCTTGTCAATCTTGGCACTCAAAAAAGCGCTGACTTTGGGTTTTTCTTCGCGTGCCCGCGGTGGGCGCACGGTGTATCCCGAGATACCGACAATGCGCCGCTCCTCGCCCAACAGATACAGCCATTCGGTCGGCTCTTCTGTCAGGCAAACGATGCGCTGTGGGCCGTAGTTTTGACCTGTTGAGTGACCGCGCCAGTTGTTTGCTTTATCCGGCATGTTGATCATTTAAAAACAGACGCGCAGTTGCTTTCAGGTTAGACGCAAACCAGGCATGAAAGTAACTGGCCTTGACCGAGCCCTGCACGTACAGCGCCTCACCATCACCACGCAGCTTGCGGCCCGGTGCAGCTTGGGTATGCGATGCGGCTTGCAGGCTTGTCGTGCAAGTGGAGTAATGAAACGCATGACCCCGCAAAATGCCACCGTCAACTTCAAGCTGCTGCGGCCCCAATGCAGCCAACCGCTTTTGTAGCGCGACGCTGCCTGGCAACACGCCCCACATCGGGTAATTTGCGCCGCTAGAAGTAGACAACGTGTCAAACAGAGCCATCATGCCGCCACACTCGGCCCACACGGGTTTGCCTTTGGTCACATGCGCTGTAATGCTGGTTTTCATAGCCGTATTCGCCGCTAGTTTTTCAGCATGCAGCTCGGGGTAGCCGCCGGGCAACCACAGCGCATCGCAAACTGGCAGTACGGCATCATGTACCGGCGAAAAGTAAACGATCTGCGCACCCATGGCTTGCAGGCAATCAATGTTGGCCGCGTAGATAAAACAGAACGCTGCATCGCGTGCGACAGCTATGGTTTGGCCTACCAGCGGATAACTTTCTTGCTCGCTCACCCTCTGAGTGAGGGCTGGGGTGCGGGCTCTCTGTTCATCTTCAAACGCCACAGACCACACCTGCAAATCATCAACACTCATTTTTCCGAGCGGCGTTGTAGCCAGGGCATCGGCAGCCGCATCAAGCCTTTGAACCGCATCGCTCAACTCACTGGCCACGACCAAACCCAAATGCCGCTCGGGCAGCGTGAAGTCGTCGCTGCGCATCAGCGCACCGCACCACTGACTGGCATCGCGCAGCCCCGCCTGAAGCATCTCGGCATGGCCTGTTGATGCCACACGGTTAGCCAGCACACCCACAAAGCGCAAGCCTTCACGGTAGGACTGCAAACCCCAGGCTAAGGCTCCGAAAGTGCCCGCCATGGCGCTTGCGTCAATCACAGTCAGCACAGGCAAACCAAAACGCTGCGCCAGGTCAGCCGCGCTGGGTTCGCCGTCAAACAAACCCATCACGCCTTCAACAATAATCAGATCGGCATTTTGTGCCGCCTCATACAGTCGCCGCGCACAATCCGCATCCCCCGTCATCCACAAGTCAAGCTGATGGACTGGTGCGTTGCTGGCCAGCGTTAACCAATGTGGGTCCAGGAAATCAGGCCCGCATTTGAAAACCCGCACGCGTTGGCCCTGTCGGGTATGCAGCCGAGCCAAGGCTGACGCAACCGTGGTTTTACCCTGACCAGAGGCCGGAGCAGCTATCAGGATGGCGGGGCAGGAGACGACTTGCACTTACAGACTTACTTTGATTGCCAGTTCGAAGCCACAAAGACTCCGCGACCTGGCTGTTTGTAACCCAAGATCGTTTCACACACCTCGGCAGTGACATTGTTGATCTTGGCCTCAACATTCCGGTCTTTGTTGAGTCGATTGTCAGCATGTACGTCTCCCACCGTGTAGCCTTCCAGCTTTTGCGTGTTGTTGATGTCATTAAAGCTCTCTGCAGTGCGCAGCAGGGCGCTGCCAAAAGTCCATGCGCCTGCCGCGTAATCTGCAGCAGCATGGAGCTGTCTGTTACTGCGGCGAGGAAGGCGTTTGCCCGTAAGCTCGTTGCGCGGATTCAAGGCATCAGCTGACGCGCTTAGCGTCAGTCCGTCAAACGTGCCGGCGTAAGACAACGTGACTTCATCAATACGGGCCTGCGCTAGGTTGACAGGCAACGCACTGTTTATGATGAATACACGGATTCTGTTGTCGTAATTGACAAATTTGACACTGTTTCCCAATTCAGACCATGTGACACCAAAGGCAGAGTTACGCCTCTTTTCTGGCTGCAAGTTGCTGTTTTCAAAACCCGGAAAATACATCTGGTTAAAAGGTGGTGCCACAAAACTGGTGCTGTAAGAAGCATTCACTCGCCATTGGGGTGTCAGGCTAGACTCAAAACCCGCCAAACCGGTGGTGTGGGCGACGTTGGTAATGCTTGAATAACAGGTATCGCAAATCAGGCCATCATCGCTGCGGTTCACGATGTCTGCGTAGGCAAGGCCGGCATTTAGTTTCAATGACGGGTTGATTTGATAAGCGATTGAACCGATGAAAGAATTCTGTTCAAAGCCATCACGGTCAGGATTGAAGGTGGCCACTCCCGCTTTTGAATTGGTCGCAGAAAATCCGGCTTCACGTGTTTTTTGTACGCTTGACGCATCGGTCACATCACCAGCACCGCCAGTCAATCCTGTAGCAAGCTGTGCACGGCTTTCGCTGCTCAGAGTAACTGCTGCATAAGGTTTGAATCCTGCTCGACCTTTGCGCATGAAGACCTGCAACACGCCGCCGACGGCATCACTGCCATACAAGGCTGAGGCTGGACCTTTCAAGAGCTCAATGCGATCAATCATGTCAACAGGAATGTTGTCCCAGACGGGCGTACCAGTTGTCGCTGATCCGTAGCGTACACCTTCAATCAGCAAAATAGTGTGCCGGGCTTTTGAGCCGCGAATACTGATACTGCTGCTTTTGGCGAGGCCACCGTTCGCGCTAAATTGCACGCCAGCCACGCGCGGCAAAAGCTCGGGAAGTGTTTTGCCTACATATTTTTCGATTTCGGCGCGCGTGACTATCGTGGCGTCGCTAACAAATTCGTCGGTGCATGTTGGCGTGCGGCTTGCGGAAATGACGGTTTCCTTGAGTTGTGGCGTTGGCTGAACTTGGGCAGAAGCCGAATAAGGAAATGCAGTAGCCAAAAGCAAGGAAAGTGCGGTAAAAGTCACACATAAAACACAGGGTTTCATGAATACAGCCATCAACAAAATGCTCTCACCAGCTTCCCCGCCAGTTCATGAGCGATAAAGATGGAACAACCTTTTGTGGGCGCACCATCACCTTGTTGGCCGGTATCCGGGCTGACGAAGCTACTTTCATCGCCTTCCCAAGTCCTTGTTCAGGGGTCTCAGTGGCGAGTGATGAAAGCTGACTCCACTCAAGAAATTCTGGCGTGTAGTCGTCCGTCTTACCGTTGCGGGGGCAGCGCAGGTTAAAAAATAATGCCAGGGATGGCTCACTTTCTCCTGCTTCCCGTTGAACTGCGGCATGTGAACCACACCGCGAGCACCAACAACCCTGATTCTAAGCGCGGTGCCGGCTCTAAACCCTACAATTGCATTTGCCATGACCAATACCACTCAAATCAACCAGATCACAGAGCGCGTCGAGCGGCTTTTACTGCGCTACAACGAATTGCAGCGTACCAACGCCTTGCTGAGTGAAGAGGTTGGCGTGCTGACGCAGGAGCGTGACTCGCTCAAATCGCGTTTGGGTGCAGCTCGGTCGCGGGTTGATGCACTACTGGAACGCCTGCCTGAAAACGCCGGCCACAACCAGGCAGCATCTTTGGAATCATTGGGGCCAGCATGATGAAACAACTTGAAGTTCAAATCATGGGGCAAAGCTATTTGCTGGGCTGCCCGCCCGACGGTGACGCCAGACTGCTGGACGCGGTTAACCGGGTTGATCTGGCGATGTGCAAGATTCGCGATGGCGGCAAAATCAAAGCGCGTGACCGTATTGCTGTGCTTGCCGCATTAAATCTGGCGTTTGATGTGCCGGAGCCAGTTGATGTTAAACATGTTCCGGCAGCACTTGGCCAGGAGTCAGCCCAGCTTGCTGCCTTGCTTGAGCGCCTTGACACTGCGCTGGGCCAAGACGGCCAGCTTTTGTAAACCGTTTTTACAGCTAAAGCCTACAATCCTGGTTGTCTGCAGTACTCGTTGGACTTTATATTTCCTTGTACCAATGCTTTTAATAGCACGGGCTTGGTAAATTGCCCGGCTGGCGCGCACGTCTCGCGTTAGATGAGCCCGAAGCCAGGCTGCCCTCGCCCACCTGAACCCTGGTTCAGGATGACGGTTCAGCGGTACTTGCAGACACCTTACTTGTATTTACAAATTAGGCGCTAATGCTTCTTAAATTACCTGTTGAAGCGACAAATGCGCATTTGCTGATTTAATTTAATAGATATTGACAGCAAATATCTTTAAAAAATCTGGTTCCGACCATCGTTTTAACAACAGTTTTTTTCTCAATGACAGGTTATGCCCAAACGCCGTGCTTAATCCGTTAGCCAGCTTCTTTGTCGGCAAGTAATGCCGCATTTGGCATAGATATTCGCGATGGTGCGTTGGCCTAGTTCAAATCCGTCAATGCCGAAGGTGGAGTTGATGGGCGGCAAACTGAGCTGTTATCTCTGGACGACAAAAACGACAGAAAACTGGCGGGTGCAAACGCTCAAAAGCTGATGCAGGAAAATAAAGTCTCCGCCTTGTTCGGATTTGTGTCGGCCACGCTCAGCCTGGACGCGATGCCCCTGGCGGAAAAAGCCGACGTGCTGTTTTTTGCCCTTTTTCAGGCGCCAACCCAGTACGCAAGGCCAGCCCTGTGGTGTTCACATTGCGCGCATCGTATGCATAAGAACTAGAAAAAATGCTGGCTTTTTGGACCGGTACAAGCCTCAAGCAGATTGTAGTGATTCACTATGACGACGAAGTTGGCAAATAAAATTTGGCATCCGTTGCCGACTACCTGTCCACGCAAGGCAAGCAACTTAAAGCAATTTCCTTGCAACGTAATTCAAAAGTGGATGCCAAACAAATCAATGAATTACTCAAACTTAAACCGGACGTACTGATCAATACTGTCCTGTCTGGCTCGGCAGCGGAAATCAGCCGCCAGCTCGCCAGCAGGGGACTCACAGTCCCGATGTCCAGCCTGTCGTTTGTTGGCGCACAGCAGTACATCGTTGCGGCAGGTGAGTCAGGCGCAGGCGTGTCAATCGGTCAAGTTGTACCCGGAGCAGCCTCACAAAGCCCAGTGGTTCGTGAATCCGCAAAAGCATTGCAAGATGCTGGCATCACCGCACCCATCAACAGCACGCACCTGGAGGCTTGAAGTGGCGAAAAAGCTTTGACGGAGGCGATACGCCGCACCAAAAAACCAGGTAACCCCGAAGGATTGCTTAATGCCATGCGCAACCTCGGCACTTATGACACCGGCGGATTTGCCATGTCTTATGCCGCAACCAAACACCATGGCAGCAAGTTTGTTGACCTAGCAATGGTTTCACGCGATGGTCGTCTGCGCAATTAGGTTCAGTCAAGTGCAAATAGACGTAATTAGACGAAAACAGACGTATTGGCAGCAGCGAAAAAACTAGGCTATCAGTCCCAGTTTTTGGGCTAATCCGATACGCTGCAATTTTCCAGTCGCGCCTTTGGGAATTTCGTCGAGAATGAGTATCTTGCGCGGTACTTTGAAATCTGCTAATTTAGTAGCAACGAATGCCCGTATTTCTTGCTCTGTTGCTGTTTTACCTTCACGCAAGACGATAGCAGCAGCAACTTCTTCGCCCAGCTTGTCATGCGGCATACCAAAAGTCACCACTTGCGCCACAGCAGGGTGATCCATCAGCACTTCATCAACCTCACGCGGCGATATTTTTTCGCCACCCCTGTTGATAATTTCTTTGAGTCGCCCTGTCAGGGTGACATAGCCATCAGCCGTCATCGTGCCCTGGTCGCCGGTGCGGAACCAGCCGTTGGTAAAACCTTCTGCGTTGGCTTTATCATTGTTATCGTAACCCAGCGTGACGTTCTCGCCACGAATCACAATCTCACCAATTTCACCCGCGTCCAACAGCTCGCCTGACACATCCATGATGGCGACTTCTGGGCCAGCCGCAATGCCAACAGAGCCGGGAATGCGCTTTCCGGGAGGCAGTGGGCTACTTGCCATCTGGTGCGCGGCTTCGGTCATACCGTAGGATTCGATCAGAGGCGTTTTAAACACTCTTTCAAGTTCTGCAATGACCTGCGGCGGCATGGACGACGACGACGAGCGTATGAAGCGCAGCGGGTTGTCCTCAATCACGTCCATGTTGCTGGCTGCACGGGCAAGAATGGTTTGGTGCATGGTAGGCACGGCGGTGTACCAAGTGGGCTTGCATTCTTTCATCCAGCCGAAAAACTTGAGCGCATTGAAACCAGGTGTGCAGAAAATCATGCTGCCCACAGCCATCGGTGCCAGCACGCCAGCTATCAAACCATGGATATGAAACAGGGGCATCACGTGCAGTTCACGGTCGGCGCTTGTCAGCTGCAGCGTGTTGCTGATGTTGCGGGCAGACGCACACACATTACGGTGCGACAGCGGCACAATTTTGGGCCGCGAAGTCGTTCCCGAAGTGTGCAGAATCAGTGCCACGTCGTCAGCGTCTGCTGGGCCATAAAGATGAGCTTGTGCGGCTTTACCTTCTTTGGTAGATACCAATTCGAAGTTTCCCGCGCCTTGATCGGGCAAGGCCTTGAGTTCAATCACCGCCACGCCCAGCTTGGCCGCCACAGCCAGGGCAGGAGTTTGACTGCCAACAGCAACAATCAGGGCCTTCGCTTTCAAGTCGCTCAGGTAAAACTCAAACTCGTCAGCGCGGTAAGCCATGTTGAGCGGCGCAGCAGTGCAGGCACTGGCCACAGCCACAAAGGCTGTGGCCATTTCTGGGCAATTGGGCAGCACGATGGCCACACGGTCACCACGGCCAATGCCCAGGGCATTCAGGGCAGCCGTCGTTTGTGCAATCAGCTGATTCATTGCGCCATAGGTCAGCGGCACGCCGCCGGGTGCCATCATGGCTGTTGATGCGGGCGCTTGCAGCGCAATCATGTCGTGAAGTGTCGTGAAGTGGGTCATGATGTTTTTAATTCAGGAAATTTTCAGGGGAGCAATCTTTAGTGTCGCATTGTGCTGCTGCAAGTTTTTAGCCAACAGGCTTGCCAGCGCGTAAACGGCATGAATGGT
>JAYVEE010000491.1:0-2190 GCA_043749005.1 Polaromonas sp.
TGATTCAAGATGTCGCGCAGAAAATCTGCGGTTCGCTGCACTTGTCTTATGCAGACAAGCCAGTAGATTTGACAGCGCCGTTTGAGCGCCTGACGATACGCGAAGCGATCTTGAAGCACACCGATTCAGGCCTTGGGGTGGATGCGGGCGTTGACGACGCAGTCTGGTTGACTGATGCTTTGAAAAGGCTCGGCTTTAACGAGAAAAAAGATCGCTTGAGCACCCGGTCGCTTGCCAGTTTGCAAGTCATGTACTTTGAAGAAACGGTTGAAGAAAAGCTTTGGCAACCGACCTTCATCATGGAGCACCCGACTGAAATATCACCGCTGGCACGCGCCAACGACGCTCGGCCAGAAGTCACCGAACGCTTTGAGCTGTACATTACCGGCCGAGAGTTCGGCAACGGCTTCAGCGAGCTGAACGACGCGCAAGAACAAGCGGTCCGCTTCAACGCTCAGGTAGCGGCAAAAGACAGTGGCGACGATGAAGCCATGTTCTATGACCACGACTTCATTCGCGCGCTGGAATACGGCATGCCGCCTACTGGTGGCTGCGGCGTAGGCATTGACCGGCTGATGATGCTGTTGACTGATAGCACCAGTATTCGGGATGTGATTTTGTTTCCCGCTTTACGGCACGAGGTTTGAGGCTATTCAGACTGCAAAATCTTGATAAAAGACTGTTTTGAGTCTTTTTCAGGATTTTTATAGACTTTTAGCCCAATAAATTCGGGTGTTAATAGCTCCTAATTTAATAGCAATCAATTTCCTTGGAAGACTTAAGCGCTGACCTTGCGATTGCCGACGGCCAGGCTACATTCAATCAGCAACGCAGGAATAACTTCGCGGCTTACTTTTCAATTGCAGCGTAAACCAATTGCTTGATCATGCGGCGATAACCACCGCGACTCGGGCCAGGTGACTGTGACATCATCACCACTGCTAGGTTTTGCTTGGGGTCTACCCAAAAGAATGTACCGCCAGCACCAGCCCACATGTATTCGCCTTCAGAGCCTGGCACACCGGCAATGCCGGCACCCTGCCTGATCATGAATCCAAGGCCAAACGTGTAGCCAGGCACGCCCATCAGCAGCTCACCCGGGCTAAGCGTTGCCATGCCCCGGCTGCCCAAATGGTCTGATGTCATCAGGCTCACAGTGGTTGGGCTCAAGAACCGACGTCCATCGAGCTCACCGCCGCGCTGCATCATCACAGCAAAGCGCAGGTAATCGGCCGCAGTCGACACAGCACCTGCTCCACCTGATGCGTTACCGGGCTCAATAGTTACGTCCAGCACCTTGTTGGGCAGGCCTGTCGACGGATCAATAGCTAACGGCTGAGCCATGCGGCTCAAATCATTCTGTGGAATCCTGAAGCCGGTATCCACCATTTTGAGGGGCTTGAACAACCGCTCATCCAAAAATGCGGCCAAGGGCTTGCCGCTGGCGGCTTCAACCACTCGGCCCAGGATGTCACTCGACATGCTGTATTCCCATGTGCTACCCGGCTGGGTTGACAGCGGCGCTTTGGCCATGCCGGTGACTTGCTGTGCTGGCGTCACTTTTCGGTGGTCGTAGTCGGTGCCGCCGATTGCGTAAACACCCGCATCAATGTATGCCTGCCTGATCACCGTGTTGCGCGTGAGCTCGCCATAGACCAGACCCGAAGTGTGGCGCAACAAATCTTGTACGGTAATGGGTCTGACTGCAGGAACAACCGTATATGTGATCGATCCTGCCGCGTCAGTTTGCGCTACGCTGACGCCCATTTTTGCAAATTCAGGCAAATATTTAGAAATGGGATCGGTTAATTGAATCTTGCCGTCTTCAGCCAGCATCATGGCGCCCACGGATGTCAGGGGCTTGGTCATTGAATAAATGCGGAAAATAGCATCTTTGGTGAGCGGCTTACCTGCTGCCTTGTCCAATTGGCCCACAACCTCAGAAAATATAAGCTTGCCGTCACGCGCAATCATCACGATGGCGCCGGGGAATTTCCCCTGGTCAACTTCTGTTTGCAAGGCAGCCTTCAAAGCTTGCAACTTGGTCGATGACATCCCCACTGCTTCAGGTCTTGCCGTGGGTAGTCCTTGTGCAATGACACCGCTGGCAATGGCAAAAAGCAAAAGCGTCAAGGCGCTTTTTGTGGCAAAAAGTTGTTTCAATTTCATGTCTGTCTCCAATCTTGGTTT
>JAYVEE010000492.1:0-2190 GCA_043749005.1 Polaromonas sp.
GACCGCGTCGCGCCAAAAGACCGCGCGACAGACACCGGCATTCGGGTGGTTGAAAACCGCTGCGCGCACCGCGGCGTGCGCTTTTGTCAAAACCAGCACGGCAACGCCCGCAGTTTCGTGTGCCCGTATCACCAATGGACCTACAAGCTCAACGGCGACTTGGCGGGCCTGCCATTTAAAGACGGCGTGAAAGATGGCGATGCGATCAATGGCGGGATGCCAGAAGGTTTTGACCTTAAAGACCATGGCTTGACCAAGCTGCGCGTGGAAGTTTTGCACGGCTTGGTGTTCGCAACGTTCAGTCAGACAGTCGAGCCGCTCGCGGATTATCTGGGCCCCAGCATCATGCCCTGGGTCAACCGCATTTTTAAAGCGTCTGATGGTGCGGCGCGCAAACTGACACTACTGGGTTATAACCGCCAACGGATACCGGGCAACTGGAAGTTGATGATGGAAAACATCAAGGACCCGTATCACCCCGGCCTGCTGCACACATGGTTTGTCACCTTTGGCCTGTGGCGCGCCGACCAGAAAAGCCGCATGGTGATGGACGAGCACGGCAGGCATGCAGTGATGATTTCAAGGCGCACTGAAGCTGGCCCAAGTTTGACTACCGCGGGGATTCGTCAGGATGTGACTGAGGGCGTGACAAGTTTTAAAGCCAACATGGCGTTGCATGATGACCGACTGCTGGATGTTGTGCCAGAAGCCTGGTGGAAGATTGATGATCCATCGCATCCTGGTACAGACATCACGCCCACAGTGACCATGCTTACGCTGTTCCCCAGCCTCATCATTCAGCAGCAGGTCAACTCACTGAGCACCCGGCACATCGTGCCTCGTGGGCAAGGCGAGTTTGATTTTGTCTGGACGCATTTTGGCTTTGCAGATGACACACCCGAGATGACGCAGCGCCGCCTGCGCCAGGCCAATCTGTTTGGCCCGGCGGGTTTTGTCAGTGCGGACGACGGCGAAGTCATCGAGTTCAGCCAAAGTGGTTTCATGCAGGCTGGCACCGCAGGCAGCACGCTGTGTGAGCTGGGCGGCACGGGTACGCAAGGCACTGAGCACATGGTGACTGAAACCTTGATTAGAAGCATGTACGCCTACTGGCGCAAGGTGATGTCGTTATGAATGCGGAAGAACAATTGATGCTGCTGCACCATCAGATTGACCAGCTCAATGCGGCCTACGCTGCAGCGCTGGACGACAAGCGTTTTGACGACTGGCCAGTGTTTTTTACTGAAGACAGCCATTACAAAGTGCAGAGCCGTGAAAATTTTGACCGCGGCTTGCCGCTGGCATTGATTGCTTTGGAAAGCCAAGGCATGATGAAAGACCGCGTTTATGGCATCACGCAAACCATCTATCACGGGCCGTATTACATGCGGCACATCATCAGCCCCGCGCGTATCACGTTGCATGTCGGCGCTGTCATCAGGGCTGAGGCCAACTACGCGGTTTTCCGCACCAAACCTGGTAGCGTCAGCGAGGTCTATAACGTGGGGCGCTACATTGATGAGCTCATAAAAAAAGGCGACTCCTGGAAATTCAGGAGTCGCCTCTGCGTGTACGACAGCGAGATGATTCTCAACTCACTGATTTACCCCATCTGATTCGATCAGTCGGAGTATTGCGTACTGGCAATCAGGAAATTATTTTTTCTTGCCAACTTCGTTGCCGATCAGTGCACCAGCAGCAGCGCCACCAACAGTGCCCAGGGTGCTGCCAAACACGGCATTACCGACCACACCGCCTGCCACAGCACCAACTCCAGTGCCGATTTGTGCATTGGTTGGGTTTGTGCCGCAACCAGTCAGGGCGATCAAAGCAGCAGTAGCAACAGACAGAAGAACTTTGGTTGTCATGATGAAATCCTTTTTAAAAGTAAAAGGCGTTTAGTGCCAAAAAATTGAAACGCCGTAGTGATTGAAGGTAATGGCATCTTAGCCTGCAGCCTGTAAGAAGAAGCCGATTGGAAGTGTAAGTGCGAAGCCTAATTGCGAGCAGTTGTAACGCATTCAGCAAGCTCGAAAAGTCACAAGGGACGATTTCTTGCCAACGGCGGATTGCGTGCAAAGTAGCGGGTAATACCGCGCATCAAAGCATCTGCCAGTTGCAGTTGATAAGCTTCGCTGCGCAATTTAGCCTCTTCGTCCGGGTTGCTGATAAACGCAGTTTCCACCAGCA